>JANOOI010000092.1:0-5957 GCA_031421235.1 Bdellovibrio sp. | reverse complement strand
CATGGACGGATTATTTTCCAAATGAAGAAGTTCATCGAATTTTAAAAGAGTCTTTAAATTCCGGAAAGATTGTAGGGCTGATTTGCTCATCGACGGGTTTACTTGGATTAGCTAATAATTTTGATGGCCAAGCTCCGTTAGCTGCTGGTAGAAAAGTAACTGGATACTATCGTGTGCGGGGGTTGCTAGAAAAAATGGGATTAGTTTCTTATGACGCTGGTATTGAAGCAAAACCCCATGTGGTTGTGGATGACAAACTTGTAACAGGCAGAGATCCAATTTCTTCAGAACTTTTTGGTCAAATTCTTTTAAAAGTTATTCTTGAAAATAAATAGATAATCATTTGGGCTACAAAATGCATAAAGCTGTTAGGCTCTTTTTATAGTATTTACATCTGAATTATTGATCGTCACTGTGAATTCGTATAAAATACTAAATATGAATATATTATACAGAGCGGCTGAAAGAGAAAACACTGATGAGTTGAGGTTTGTCGCAGAGGAAGACTCAAAAATTCCTTTGTTATATGATCCTGAATATATATTCAATGAAAAATCCACAGACGCTCGAATGATATTTTATAAACAACAAATTTCGAATGAAGATTTTTTTGAAGTTGCAGTTGAAAATGAAAAAATAGTTGGATTTCACATTGTTAAGAAAGTGCCTTATCCTCCAGATCTTCAAGCTGGCGCTATTATTACATTATGGTCACACCCAGATTATAGAGGAAGAGGAATCGCCTTTAAGTTAAAGCAGAGAGCTGAAGAGTGGGCGATCAAATCAAAATTAGCTCATCTTCAGACAAATGTTCATTCAAACAATTTGAGAATGCTTTCAATGAATGAGAAAGCTGGTTTTAAAATCATACAAGTTGCTTTGAAAAAGAACCTGGGTCGATAGACACGTAAGCAAGTAAAATGTACGTTTAAAACTGATGACAATAATTCAAACTCTCGAAAAATTAAATTTAGGATTATCGCGTGATGGCAGGGTTGAACTTAAATCTTGTCCACTGGATTGGCGAAAAGCTTTTGAGATAGAAAGTGCAAGAATCAAAACTGCACTTGATGACCCGAGTTTTAAAATTCACCACATTGGATCTACAAGTGTTCCCTCAATTCTTGCAAAGCCCGTTCTTGATGTACTGATTGAAGCACCAGCAATTGAGATCTTGGATCAAAATCGCCAAAAGTTAGAGGCACTAGGCTATGAATACAAAGGAGAATATGGTATTCAAGGACGAAGATACTGCGTCTTATACAATTTAGAAAAAACTGTAGGCTTCGTACATATTCATGCTTTTGCCAAAGGTAATGTAGAAATAGAAAAGCATCTCTTATTCCGAGATTACTTAATTGCACATCCAAAAATAGCAAATACATATCAAAATCTTAAATTAGATCTTATTGAGCAATCACACGTGACTCGTGAGAAATACACAGAATTGAAATCTGGTTTGATTCAGGAAATTCTTGCTGAAGCAAAAAAATGGCGCCAGAGCTGATTAGTTCAGGCTTCTTAATATTTAACCTAGAAAGTCATGACTGAATTGGGCTACAAAATGCATAAAGCTGTTAAGGTATGAGCCTAACAGCTTTATGTGCGTATGAACATCCGACTTTTAATCGGAGGTCCGATATGCGTAAGACTGAATATCTACGTTATCGACGCTTTATCAGGTTATCTAAAGAGTTTTTGCAGTTAATTATAATGGTCGTATCGATCATTATAATAATACGCGGAGTTTAATGATTTTACCTGCACGTTAGTAGAAGTTTTGATTTGAAATCAAGACCATCGGAGGGGACTTAAAATCCCGGCTGTTTGTATGCAAGGGAAAAGCTGTTAGGCTCTTTTTTTACAAACAGCCATTAAAATTAACCGTGAACTGATCGTGTTGGCTATTAACGTGTAACTTTTTGCTATCGATAATTTTTAAATCACGTGTTCTGACTAAATTCAGCAAATAATCTCCATCAGCAGCACGGCCTGCTATTGTGTAGGTTAGCTTTTCACGATCAACAAGACTGAACAGCTCAGGCTTTTTAGCTTTCAACTTAACAAGCTCAACAGCACAATCCTAAGCATGCGCGGATTTGCCAGCTAAAGGTTTTTGAATAATGTGAATCGCGTGGCCAAGTGTGGCTTCAGCGGATTCCATCATCGTTTCACCTAAAGTTGGATGTGGATGGATCGATAGCGCCACATCTTCTAATCTTGCGCCCATTTCGATCGCTAGCACCGCTTCAGAAATTAAATTTGAAGCATCAGGGCCAACGATATGAATGCCTAACAAGACATGCGTTTTTTTATCAGCGATCATTTTTACGAAACCTTCGGTTTCTGACATGCTGACGGCACGGCCATTGGCTGCGAACGGAAATTTAGAGATCAATAAATCAGTAAAACCCTTAGCTTTACATTCGGCTTCAGTCATTCCTGCAGATGAAATTTCTGGATCAGTAAAAACCACAGCAGGAACTGTTTTAGCGTCATAAACACGGTTAATACCAGAAATAATTTCAGCAACCATAACACCTTCGTGCGAAGCTTTGTGTGCTAACATCGGTTGACCACAAATATCACCGATCGCAAAAATATGTGGAATGTTTGTTCGGCGTTGAGCATCGACTTTAACAAATCCACGTTCATCAATCGCAATGCCTGCGCCTTTAAGATTTGATTGATCGCCATTGGGTCTACGACCAACAGTCACTAATATTTTATCGGCCTTTATGATCTCGTCTTTACCGTTGATTTCAACAGTGACTTCATAACCAGTGCTTGTTTTCTTTTGGCCTTTGGCTTTTGCACCAAGCTTGAAAATAATCCCAGCTTTTTCAGCTTTGCGATGAACCACTTGTGCGCAATCTGGATCAACAACACCAGCAAGTAGTGAATTATTTGCTTCGACAACAATAACTTCAGATCCTAATTTACGTAAGTAAGAAGAGATTTCTAAACCAATGTAGCCGCCACCAATAGTGACAACTCGTTTTGGAATTTCATCAAAATTTAAAGCGCCTGTCGATGAACAAATATCTTTTTCGTCAAAAGCAAATCCTGGGATCTCAATAGGACGTGACCCTGTGGCCACAACAAAAAATTTGGCTGTTAAATTTTCTGTTCCTGTTGTTGATTTAACTGTGATTTCTTTAGCTGTTTTAAATTCAGCTTCGCCTTTGATAACGGTAACAGTGTTACCTTTTAAAAGTTGATTTACGCCGCCTGACATTTTATCACAAACCGATTGTTTCCATTTCACTAAAGTTTTCATATCAACGTCGATGCCGCCCTTGATAACTAAACCCATTGTTTTAAAATCATGCTGTGCTTTATGTAATAAATGGGTCGCTGTGATCATGGCTTTTGAAGGGATACAACCTACGTTTAGGCAAACTCCGCCTAAAGCTTCACGTTCAATGATTGCGGTTTTAAAACCCAGTTGCGCAGAACGAATAGCAGCAACATAACCACCGGGACCAGAACCAATAACAACAATGTCAAAATTTTGCATAATTAATTCATCCCCATCATTAAAATTCCAGGATTTTGAATTTTCTGGAAAAATGATTTTAAGAAATTAGCAGCCACTGCACCATCGATTAAACGATGATCTGCAGTGATCGTGTAGTTCATGACTTTGATTGAAGATAATTGACCATCTTTGATAATTGGTTTGTCTTGGATTTTGTACATACCAAGAATTGCGACTTCAGGATGATTAATAATCGGAGTCGCATACATTCCGCCCACAGAACCGATGTTCGTGATTGTAATAGTAGCGCCCTTCATTTCGTCAGGTTTCAGTTTTCCATCACGGGCGCGTTTAGAAAGATCAATAATTTCTTTTGAAATTTCTAAAATTGATTTTTGATCTGCGCTTTTAATGACAGGCACCATTAAGCCGTTTGGTGTATCTGCAGCAAAACCAATGTTAAAATATTTTTTGTAAACGATTTGTGAATTCGCATCATCAATCGAAGCATTAAACATCGGGAATTCTTTAATTGTCGCAATCATTGCTTTCATTGCGAATGGTAAATAAGTAATTTTAGTTCCATTTTTTTCTGCATAATCTTTTAATGATTCACGTAAGCCGACAAGTTGGGTCACATCGACTTCATCCATCAATGTGAAATGCGGAATAATGGATTTCGCCATTTGCATGTTTTGTGCGATTTTTTTACGAATTCCTAATAGATCAACACGTTCTTCAAGCGCGGCATTCGTTGAAGTGTAAGCTGGTTTTGGAAAATTCATCGATGGGCTTCCGGCAGAAGTCGCACCCACGCCTGAATTTTGTTTCGTAGTTGTTGCACCTAAAGAAGAAGATCCTGTTTTAGTTAAAACGTCTTCGCGGGTTACCCGACCAGCTAGGCCAGATCCGTTAATCACATTGATATCCACATTTAATTCACGGGCTAATCTGCGGGTTGCAGGAGTTGCAAGAACTCTTGATTCAGCCACCGGTGGATGAATTTGTCCCATTGGTGATACTGAAGCTGCAGACAGACTTGGAGCCGCAGAAACTGGTGCTGCTTGCGCATGACCGTTAGTGTGTCCGTTTGTTGCAGCTACTGGTTTTGCAATTGCACCTGTGGCGCCTGATAAAGTCAGAATGATCGATTCAACTTTGATCACGTCACCTTTTTTAAATTTAAATTCTTTAACTACGCCAGCTGTTGGTGTTGGAACTTCAACCGTGGCTTTGTCAGTCATGATTTCTGCAACTGTTTGATCAGCTTTAACAGCATCACCAATATTTACAGTCCATTTGACTAATTCACCTTCAGTGACGCCTTCACCTAATTCAGGAAGTTTTACATCGAAGGACGCTGATGAAGCAGCTGTTGATATGGGCGCTGCCACAGGAGTTGGCGCTGCCGCTTGGGTTGCAGATTTTATTGGTGCCGCAGCAGTTGTTGCACCTGCTGCATCTAATTTTAAAATCACAGATTCAACTTTGATCACTTGTCCTGGTTTAAAAAGTAATTCTTTAACCACACCAGCTGTTGGTGTTGGAACTTCAACTGTGGCTTTGTCAGTCATGATTTCGGCAACGGTTTGATCAGCTTTTACAGAATCCCCAGGTTTAACTAACCATTTAACTAATTCGCCCTCTGTAACGCCTTCGCCTAGTTCAGGAAGTTTAATATCTGCCATGTTATGAATTCCTTTCGGTTGTCGAAATCTCTAAATCATTATTTTCTGTGTTGTTAATTTCAAAATTGGTATTCAAATCTTTTTGTTTTCTGATCATGCCTTCTAAGAAAAATTCACCAGCACGGTATGAACTTCTAACTAACGGGCCGGAAGCCACGTAAAGAAAACCCATATCTTCAGAAACTTTTTGCCAGTGATTAAATTTTTCTGGTGTCACATATTCTTGAACTTTTAAATGTTTTGTTGTTGGTTGTAAATACTGACCAAATGTCACCACATCACAACCGACTGCACGCAAGTCTTTAAGTGTTTGTAAGATCTCTTCGTCTTTTTCGCCTAAGCCCAACATGATTGAAGATTTTGTATAAATTTTCGGATCAAACTTTTTAACTAAAGCTAATAAATCCATTGATTGTTTGTATTTTGCCCGAGGATCGCGAACAGAAGGTGTTAATCGTTCAACAGTTTCGATATTATGCGCGAATACGTCTGGGTAGCTTGCTGCCAAATGAAGAATTAAATTTTCATCACCGCGAAAATCCGGAGTTAAAATTTCAACGATTAAATTGGGATCTAATTTTTTAACAGTTTTCACAGTTCGTGCGAAATGATCAGAACCTTGATCGGGCATATCATCGCGATCAACAGATGTAATGACCACATATTTTAATTTCATTTGCGAAATTGAATAAGCGACTTTTTCAGGTTCGAAAGGATCAACAGGCGGTAAGCCTAATTTTGCATTTCCTGTTTTTACATTACAAAAACGACAACCACGTGTACAGATT
>JANOOI010000091.1:0-11290 GCA_031421235.1 Bdellovibrio sp. | reverse complement strand
GCATTAACCGGAAAAAACGAAAGTACTTTAGCGAAATCAGCGACAGTCACAATTAATGTGTCAGTTGAAAAAGAAGCCTGTCCGCTGAATTTAGCACCAACATCATCAAGTACAGCTATGTTAGCCATGGGTGATGCGCTGGCTATGTGTGTGTTAGAAGTTCGTGGATTTAAAGCCGAAAATTTTGCTGAATTTCACCCGGCTGGATCACTTGGCGCAAAATTAATGACCGTTCGTGAAGTCATGCAAACAGGTGATGCATTACCGTTTGTTAAGCCCACAAGTTCAATGAGTGAAATTCTGACTAAAATGACGAATCAAAGCGTTCGGGGTGCAGCGGGTGTGACTAATGAATCGCAAGAACTTATTGGTATAATTACAGACGGGGACATCCGCAGATTTTTAGAAAAAAATCAAAATCCTTTTTCCGCAACAGCTGAAATTGTTATGTCAAAATCGCCAAAAACAATTGATGTCAGTGAATTAGCTGAAAAAGCATTGTTTATGATGGAGCAATTCAGAATCCAAATGCTTATTGTATTAGACAAAAATTCTAAAACACCACTAGTGCCGATGGGGATGTTAATTTACCAAGATCTTTTGGCCAAAAAATTAAGATAACTTTTTTTAATTATAAATAAAACTAAAAATAATTAGACAAACCAACAGTTAAGGCAAAACCTGTGACTTTAATATTAGTCGAGCCAGAATTATTTTCATAAATGTATTTCAAACCGCCTTTAAAACAGTAATCAGAACTTAAGACGAACATTTTAGCAAACGGTCCAATATAAATAGCTGTGGTTTTTGAACTGCTTGATGACCCACCGACAAACGAATCTTTTCGTGTTGTCATAACAAAATCGCCGTCGACACTAAAAATAAGATCTCGACCAGTGGTGTTCGGTTGAAAATTGTAAGTAAAAAAACCACCAAGCCCCGTAACTGAAGTCGTTTGTATTCCGGTATCAGTATTAGATATAGTGATAGCTGGTCCGAATTCATAATCTTTTTTATTCCAACCAAGTTTTGTCGATAACGTAAAATTTGAAACTGTATTTGCGCCAGGAGCATCAGATTTAGTGCTTGAAAATTCAGCCACTTCAAGACCAATTAAATAATTTCGATTATTTTTAATTTTCGGTGTAAAGCCATCGTCGGCAATATTTTGGTTTACAAAATAAGTTTCGCCTTTTTTAAGGCGTTCATTTGATTTAACTTCGACAATCGCTTTTTTGCCTTTAACTTGAAGAACATTAAATTCTTGGGCCAAAACGTCTTCATTTTTTGATATCAGAATAAAAACAAGGAAGAGAAGTATTTTTTTAGTTTTCATATTTAAAAAATAATCTGAAATTTTATTTTCTCCTAATCATTTGCTGACAATAGTCTAGTTTAGACAATCGAAGGCTGCGATGTCAGGACTTTAGTCGCACTTTTTACGTTTAGCGCCGCAGGTAACCTTGCCGCGTCAGATTTTATTCTTAACAATGTAAGTTGTAGGAGTGATTTTTCAATTGGGACTAGATGTGCAAAAACTTAAACATGTTAAGATGTTAGTGTTAGACGTTGATGGTATTTTAACCGACTGCCGTTTATGGATGGATTCTAATGGCCAATGGAAAAGAATATATTCTGTTCGTGATGGAGTTGGCATAAAAGCACTTATAGAAGCGGGTTACAAAGTTGGAATCATTACTGGTGCACAAGCTGAAGATGTTAGATCACGGGTTAAAATGTTGGGCATTCAGTATTTTTACGAGGGGGCACTAGATAAAATCCCTCCGTTTAAGGATCTTCAAGAAAAATCAGGGTTAAAACCTGAGGAAATGGCTTATATGGGAGACGATTTTTTTGATATTCCCGTACTGAAGCAAGTTCAGTTTTCTGCGACTGTGCCAGATGCAATGGAAGAAGTTCTCGAAGCTGTACAGTATGTGACACGAAGACCAGCCGGCAACGGTGCTGTTCGTGAAGTGTGTGATTTTATTTTAAAATACGGATTCTATTCAAAAGGATTAAACGCATGAAAAATAGATTTATAAAAAAACAACTAAATAGACTGCTAAAAACGATCATTTTAATGGGACTTAGTTTTATTTTTACCTCTCATGCCAATGCTCAATCAGACATTGATGTTCCGATGGATGAATTAGCTCAAGAAACTGTTTATCCAGTGTTCGATCATTTGGCCAGCGTAAAAAATAGAAATGTAGCCACAGAAGATCGTTTTGATTTAGGTTTATTTGGTGGGTATGCCCTAACAGAACCAATTTACAACACAACTAAGTTCGGGTTTGCACTAAATTATCATATTAATGAATTACATTCGTTGGGTGCTTTGTTCAGTTTAAATTCTACAGGCTTATCGAGAGACGGTGATGCACTGAGAGGTCAAGGATTAGACTTTAATCGTGCGCCTAAGCCTAAGAGTACAATTTTAATGGATTACAATTATAAACCCTATTACGGAAAACTTTCAGTCACTAAAAATAGCGTGATCAACACAACCATTTATGGATCTGCTGCTGCTGGCCTAATCGCATACGAACACAAAAGTTACCCTACAGTGGCTTTAGGTTTAGGCGAAAGATTTTACTTCACGTCTCGATTTTCACTAAAAATTGATTTACGCTTATTCATCCATCAAGCACCTGTTCCTTTTAAAGCAGGTGCATTAAGACCTGAAGCAACGCCTGTTCCAGATCCGATCCCTTCGGCAGATAGTTTTGATGAACGTATTTCATACACGACAAATTTAGAAGCCGGACTTAATTACTTATTTTAGGAGCTAGAGTGAAAACAAAAATTAATTATTTACTCATAATAGGTTTTTTACCGATATTTTTATTAACTTCTTCTGTTTTTGCAGAAGAAGCACTTGATGATCAAGAAATCATCGACATCGAAGGCGTTTATTCAGAAGTTCAACAAACGCAACCAGTTCAACAAACGCAACAGGTTCAGCAAAACCAGTTAGCTGAAAAAGCGGCAGCGTTACCTGAAGAACTTAAACAGCAACCTTTACCAGAAACAGTTCAAGTTAAAGAGCTTAAAGATTTAAGCCGTCTTTCACCATTTAGTGAAGTTTCTGTAATTCAGAAAAAATATTTACCAAAAACAGAACGGTTTCAAATTTTTGTGGCTGGATCTATAATGACGAATACTCCTTGGTTTAATAACTACGGGGCTAGACTGCATTTTGGCTATAATTTTACTGAAAACTTGGGCTTAGAAATTAATTCATCTTTCTTAACAAATTCAGAAAGAGCAGCTGCTAAAGAAATTCGTGAAAATAATGGGCTTCAAACTGAACAGTTTATTTACACAAAAAACTATATTGGCTTAGATATCGTTTGGAGTCCTATTTACGGTAAAATGACTTCACTAGATAACACGATCACACCATTTGATATGTATTTTACTTTCGGTGGCGGAAATTCGAATACGAATTCACAAGAAAAAAGTAATGCGACGATTCATTTGGGTACAGGGCAAATTTTTGCGATCACGAAAGCCATGGCGTTTCGCTGGGATTACAGCTTTAACTTTTTTCAAGCAACACCTGTTCCTATAACGGGCGCACTTGGTGACCCAAATCCCCCGAAAGGTAACTACAATGATTTTGTTTTAAGTGCTGGTTTAAGTTTCTTCTTTCCGGAGGTTAGCGACCGATGAAAAATTTTATCAAAGTTATCTTATTTACATCATTGTTAGCGCAAATTGGTTTTGCACAAACTCAAAATAAAAAAACAGTTGCAAAAAAAGCAGTTGTTAAAAGAATAGTTGTGCAAAAAAAACCAACACCAAAAGTTTATTCACAATCAAAAAGTTCAGTCAGCAGACAACAAATTCAAGCAGCGATTACCCAGTTTAAAAATGGCTCGTATGCAGCTGCTGCAAATACATTACAGACTTTGTCAAAAAAGCCAGAATTAGCTAACGAAAGACCGCAATTAAAAATGTATTTGGGCGAAGCGCTCATGGAACTAAACCTGAATCAAACAGCAGCGTTTCAATTCGTTGACGTGATTCGTTCTGGCGGGCCAACAACACGGGCTGCTTTAGAAAAACTATTGATCGTAACAGATCGCTTAGGTGATGAGACTTTACTTAATTACGCACTTCAAAGAATTGATGTGACAAACGTTCCAGCTAAACACCGTGATATGTTAAATTATCGCTTAGGCGAAATTAAAATGTCGGCAAATAATTTTTCAGCCGCCAGTCAACTGTTCAGCAAAGTTGGTCCACAAAGTCGTTATTACTACAATGCTTTATATAATAAAGGCCTTTCGCTAGCTGAAGCCAATCAAACAGATGCAGCACTTGCTACATTCAACCGATTGATGTCTGTCAGAGCCAGTGCCAAAGTCACTGACACAAATAAAGTGGCTGCACAAATGGCTATAGCGCGAACACTTTATCAAAAGAAATCTTTCGAGGCCTCAATTGATGCTTACAGCAAAATCCCGCGTGATCATTTTATGTGGCATGATGCCATTTTTGAAAAAAGCTGGGCCATGTTAAGAACAGCTCGATTTCGATCGGCTTTAAGTAATTTTCAAACTTTACATTCAAGCTACTACGATGATTTTTACATTCCTGAAACGTTATTATTAAGATCAATTGTTTATCTTTACATCTGCAAATACGACGAAACGGAAAAGGTATTAGGTCTTTATGAAAAACAGTACGGGCCCTTATATAGTCAAATTCAAAAATTCTTACGAGCAGAACGTTCCGCAGAGACTTTTTATTCTGAAATCGAAAAAGCCGGTATCTTAAAAAAATCAAATGACAGTGAACTTAAAACTATGCTGCCACTTAAAGTATTAAATAAAATATACCAAGAAGGTAACGTTCGTCGTTCGATGGCTTACATCAAAAAGCTTTATGAAGAAAAATCAATCGTTGAAGAAAATCCACAAATCAGATCATCAGCCGTTGGTAAGTACTCGTTAAAAGTCATATCTAATCGTATCAAAGGAGCAAAAAGCCAAGTCGGCGACATGGTTAAAGCTCATTTAGAAAATATGGAAATCGAATTAAAGGATTTACAAGAACAAGCCAGTCTTATTCGTTATGAAATGATTAACGGACAAAAAGAAAGTATACGTAAAAAATTAACAGGCAAAGATCTTTCTGACCTACAAGTTGATAGTGATCGTGATCGTTCATTTTATGTTCAAAATGGGTATGAATACTATCCGTTCCAAGGCGAATATTGGTTAGATGAAGTCGGTAATTATCACTATTTAGGGAAACAAAGTTGTGAATAAGGTTGTGAGTAAAATTATGATAAAAAACATTACAAAAATTATTTTAAAAACAAGTTTAGCTCTCGTCTTAACTGCTTTTATGACAGAAGAAGTTCATGCCCAAAAGAAAAATCAGCCGAAACCACAAAAAGCAAAAAAAATGACAGTCGGCGATTTGCTCAAAAAAGCACAAGAATCAAATCGTGGCGGACAGCTTAAGCAAATGGAAAAAAATGATATCGCTGTACCAGATTCACAATTTGCATTTAAGCCACCGCAAAAACAGAATTTATCATCAGTTAAACCTCCAAGGTCGACTGAAATTTTGAAATATGATAAAGGCAATAATCAGGCAGAATACGAAAGAACTTTGGATCGACAAATTCAAGAACTTTATAAATTGACTAAAAAATTTGAAAACAGTCCCAATCGTGGCGAACTGTGGTTACGTTTAGCTGAACTTTATGTGGAAAAATCAGCTTTGGTTGATTCACGTAAACAAGATCAGTACGATCAAAAACTGCAAGCTTTTCAAAGTGGCAAATCAAAAGAAAAACCAAAATTAGATCTGAATGAATCTAAAGCTTATAATCGCAGTGCGGTTCAGCTTTACGAATGGTTTTTACGTGATTATCCAAAGGATCAAAAAGTCAGTCAGGCTTTATTTTTCTTAGGATATAATTACTTTGAACTTGGTGAAAATGAAAAAGGTTCAAAATATTACGACACATTAACTAAACAGTTTCCGCGAAGCCCATTTGTTGGCGAAGCCCATTTTGCATTGGGAGAATACTACTTCGAAGGCGAAAAGTGGGCTGATGCTTACCGTGAATATTCATTTATTATTAAAGATAAAAAACATAGGCTTCATGCTTTTGCTTTTTATAAAGGTGGCTGGTGTTTATACCGTATGGGTAAAACAGATGAAGGTATTAAGTACTTAGATTTCATCGTTAAAATTAGCAAAGCTGATAATGTATCATCCGCAACTAAAGCTTCAATCGCTAGATCAAAACTTGAAAGTGAAGCTTTACGGGATTTAGTGGTCTTCTTTTCTGATACTGGGGACACAAAAAGAGCCATTAATTACTTTCGAAACTTAGACATCAAAGAAGCTGATCAAAACGGGTATATTGAAAAGTTAGCTTATTATTTTGCTGATAAAGGTAATCGGGATGCTTCTCGTGATGTTTTTAGAAGACTTATCGTTGATGATCCCACAGCTAAAAAATCTTTCGAATACCAATATCAAATTGTGCAAAATTATTTTTATGCTAAAAATTCTCCGCAATTCAAAGAAGAACTTTATAGATGGATCAGTGATTTCAAAAAAGATTCAGCTTGGGCTAACGCCAATGCTGGCGATGCTGCTTTGATTGATAGCGCCTATAAATTACGTGAACAAACACTTAGAAACTACATTATGCAGCAACATCAAACAGCACAAAATTCACGGGCCGTGTATTCAAGGCAGTCGGCTTCAGATGGTTATCTTCTGTATTTTCAAGAATTTAGCGATTCAACACAAGTCGGCGATATGCATTTCTTTTACGGTGAACTTCTTTATGATATGAATAAGTTTGATGAAGCTTCTACGCAGTATTTGTGGGTTGCTGAAAATGCTCCACAAAATAAATATGCAGATAAATCTGGGCAAAATTTACTTTTAGCGATTGAAAAAGTTTTACCAAATGACAGCGAACTGAAAAGAAAAGTCGGCGATAGTGTAGAACCTGTTCCTTACGAACCAGCTGTTGAAAAGTTTTTAAGATCAGCAAAATGGTATGTCACTAAATTTCCTAAGTCTGAAAAAAATGCTGAAATTAAATTCCGAATGGGTAGACTTTATTATCAAACAAATCATTTTGCTGAAGCTGAGGTGGTTTTTAAAGATATCGTTGAAAAGCATCCTAAAACTAAATTTTCAGAATTCTCTGCAAACTTGTTGTTAGATATTTATAATCTTCGTAAAGATTACGTAGGATTAGAAAAAATCGGTGCCGAATTATTAGCTAACGATTCAATTTCAAGTTCACAAACGGGAACCGATATCAGAGGCGTTCTTGAAAGAGCCAGCTTTAAAAAAGGCCAAGATTTAGAACTTGAAAAGAAGTATTTAGAGTCAGCTGAGCAGTTTAAGGCTTTTGCGACACAAAATTCAAAATCTGAACTGTATTCCTTAGCTGTATTTAATGCGGGTGTAAACTATGAAAGAGCCGGCCGATCGTCAGAAGCCATTGAAAACTATAAACTGACGTTGGGTAGCAAAGATAAAAATTCTAGTAATGTTAAACCTAAAGCTGAAAAACTAATTGCTAAACTTTATCAAGATGCTGGTCAATTCGAAGAATCTGCACGACTGTTTAAAAAAATAGCCAGTGAATCACCAAATGATCCGCTAGTTACAAATTATTTATTTAACGCGGCAGTTATGTATGAAGCTATGGGTAAAAATCGTGAAGCGATATCGACTTATAACGAATACCTTGAAAAAGCTAAAAGAAGGTCAGATAAGATTGAAGCCACTTTTAATTTGGCGGAATTACTACGTAAATCGAATTCGATTTCGTTAGCCATTGAACGATACGATGAATATGTTGTTATAACAAACAATCCAGTTCGCAAAGTTGAAGCTTATTATTGGTTAGCACAACTTCACAAAAGACTTCGTCGTGAAACACTTCATAATGAAAATAAAGCAAAAACTCTTCAATCCTTTAATCGTTTAAGTGCAGCGCAAAAGCCAGAAGTTTCAAAGTATGTTGCCCAATTCAAATTCATTGAAGCTGAAAAATCATTTACTGAATTCAAATCAATTCGAATTCCTGCTGATCCAAGTAAACAAAAAAAAGCTGTGGATCAAAAGCTTGAACTGGTGAGCCGGTTGAATACTCAACTTTCAGAAATCATCAAATTAGATTCGGCTGAAGAAATTATTTCTTCGCTTAATCTGATTGGTGAAACAAATGAACATATGGGGAATGCAATTATCAATGCGCCAATACCTAAAGGTTTTAATGAAGAACAATTAAAGCAGTATAAAGCAGGTATTCAGGGTATAGCAGATCCATTTATCAAAAAATCTGAAGAAAGCTACAAATTAGCTGTTGAAAGAGCCCTTGATCTTGATGTGTATTCGTCAGCCTATCGAAATTCTTTATCTAAATTACAAGCTAAAGATCCTAAGTCTTACTACAATGGATCAGAAATTCCATCTGATTCGCGACTGATTCAGTGGATTGGAGAAAAATAATGAAAAAGATGAATTATCTTTTACTAGGGTTGTGTTTTTCAATGTTCAGCTGCTCAACACTGACTGATTCATCATCTGTGAGCCAAGAAATCCAACCCACAGACCTTGATTCGAATAGTCGCTCGGCTTCAGTTGAAGAAGATAGACCTATTGACGTGAAACCAATCCAAGAATCAAAAAAACAAACTGAACCTTCTGTTACAGCAGCTGTATCCAAAGCATCCAGTGATAAGCTGATTGGCGCCATTAAATCCCAAAACGATGAACAAATCACTAAGTCAGCAAACGAAGTTTTATCTCAGAATCCAAAGGATTTACGGGCACTGAATGCTCTAGGTATGACTTATTTCAAAAGCGGTCGCAATGAAGCAGCACTGTACTTAATCAATAAAGCGATTGATATTCAGCCAAAATCCTCAGAGCTTTATAGTAATTTAGGTTTGATCGAGCTTGCTCGTGGTGAAAAACGGGCTGCTATTAAAGCTTTTAGGAAAGGTCTGGAAGTGAATTCTAATGATGCCATTATCGGTGCTAACTTAGGTTCAATTTATGTGGCTGAAAAAGAATATCAAAAAGCAGAGTTAGCTTTAGAAATTCCTTATAAAAAGGGAACTAAGGATATTAAAGTTTTAAATAACTACGCGATTGCTTTAACGGGAAACAAAAATTCTAAAAAAGCAGGCGATATTTATTCAAGATTAGTTAAAGATAATCCTTCTCAGCGTGATATTATGTTAAACTATGCAATCAATTTGATTACACATCAGCAAAAATACAAAGAGGGTTTGGATGTTTTGAATAGACTAAAGTTTGTAGGAAGTCCTCCAGAATCAAGAAATGTAATAAAAGATTTGGAAACTCAGGCAAAAGCTGGTTTAAAATAGCGTATGAGGTCATTTATGCACCGTTCACATTTTGTTATGGCTATGATCTTTGCGATTATTTCGTCGCTAGTCATTGTTGAAGAAGCTTCGGCTCAAGCAACTTTTATTGGTTCCAAAGCGAATCGTAAGCAAACACTCAACTTTGAAGACGAATTAGTTGAAGGTAGTGCGCAAAAACCAGAACTATTTTATTTGTTTCAAAAAAAGAATTTTAACTACACTCGATTAGTAAAATTACGTGAAAATTTTCTACCCGAGATGAGAAAAACTGCAGAAGACATGCAGCGATTACGGGGTGGACGTTGAAAGCTCCTTTCATATTCAGAATTTATAAAAATAATCAGATACTTTTTGTAAAACAATTTACCGACAAGGATCAGGTTGTTTTCGGAAGCAGTGCAATGTCAGGTTCAGAAATTGACGTGGACTTAGAATCCACAGAAATATCTGCAATTCATTGTCTTGTCGAAAAACGTGGATCCGAATTTCATATTTGTGATTTAGGTTCAACGCAAGGTACATTCAAGAATGGAAATCAAATTTTAGATGACGTTTTAGCTTCTGGTGATGAATTTCAAATTGGACCATTTAAAGTCTCATTTTTTACAGGTGTGCCGAAGCCAACTCATGCTCAAGATTCTGCAGAAGTTGTTGTTGTAACGCCTCCGCCGGTCGTGCCACCACCACCGCGAATTGAAAAAACGACAGTCGTTAAAGCGGCTGATGCTGTTGGAATTGTAAAACCAACTATCACCACACAATTTGTATCACAAAAACCGATTCAAAATTTAAGATCTGCTAATAAATCACCTTTACAGCGTCGTCAGCGCGGTGAAAGAACATTTGCACCCAACAGTGAATATAAAAATTTAAATGAATTTATAAAACCAAGCCAAGGTGGCGTTGTCGAAGTGATTGTTTCTTGGAAAGAAAGAATTTTAACAACTCACCATTTTCAACCAACTGGGCAGTATAAAGTTGGTCAAGATATTCAATTACCAGAAGGCACACTTCCTAAAAATTGGGTTCTTATCGACTGTTTAAGTGGTGCAAACAGTGAAGTAAATATTAATCTTAACGAAAGCATGAAAACAGAAGTGCATCGTTCAGAAAATATAATTACGCTTTCTGAAAACAGATATAAACTTCAACAGGGCGAAGTTGTTTTTATTCAGCTTTCTAACGGAATGCAATTAGCGATTCGTTTTGCTCCTAAAACAGCTTTGGTGCCTTTAGATTCTCCATTGATTTTATCATCATCTGAATTTACTGGAATTTTAGCAGCTCTCATTTTTTCTGTTCTTTTAAGCTTAATCGTTTCTGTGTTGTCGCCGAAAGATTCAGATAAAGAAGATGAAGTCGAACGGGTTGCACAGGTTATTTTTAATAAACCACCTATTCCAGTCGCGCCTCCGCCGGCGGCTCCTCCAGTAGAACCTCCGAAGGCTGAAACGCCGCCTCCACCGAAGCCTCCTGAAGTCCCTAAAAAAATTGTAGCTGCTGAGAAAAAACAAGATGCACAAACTAAAGGTGATCCTAAAAAACCTGATGTGAACGCACAAAAAGCACAAGCTGCGGGTCGGGCCAATGAAGTAAAACCTAAAGATTCTAAGTTGAAAACAAAAATGTTCACTTCAACTAAGCAGGGTGGCGCTATCAAAACGGGTAGTACTGCAGGAGCAAACGCTAAATCTAAAGAACCAGATCCAACTAATGCAGGATTATTATCTGCATTCGGATCAGGCGGCGCACGAAGTAAATTAGACAAAGCCTACAGCGGGTCTGGTGAATTACTTGGGGCAGCAGACAAAGCAACGGGCTCATCAGGTTTTAATGAAAATCGTGCTGGTGATGATTTAGGAAGTAAATTTAAAGATACCGGAGCAGGCGGC
>JANOOI010000090.1:0-5335 GCA_031421235.1 Bdellovibrio sp. | reverse complement strand
TGCGAGGAAACTTTTTTAGACAATATATTTTCTAAATTTTTCTTATATAGCTCAGGCGTACTTGAATACCGCATCCGCGGTACAACTTGTCTGGGGGCATCTAAAGAGAAATTACCGCATGTTTCTTCAATTTTCGAATAAGTTCCTAGTAGCTTAGTACCTTGATCGTCATTTAATGAATCAACTAATGTTTTCGGACATGTTCCTACTTTATTAATTTGATGATCTGAAACTGTAGACGTTTTATTTTTTACTGTCGTCGATTTTTGTGATGTTGTACTTCGGGCACTATCGTTTGCATAAACTTCGGATATCAAAAATGATAAAATCAATACTGCTAGTTTGATGAAAACACTTGGCTTCATATCTTATAATCGGCCTTTTTTACGACGGTATTTAGTTTAAAATTTAAATCATTTATTATGTTGAATCTCAGTTTGATACATTTTCTACTTAATCATTACGTTTTAAAAACCGATACAATCACCATGGAAAAAGCTAAAATGATCATAACGAAACTAGACGGTGAAGAATTTATTCTTTTACAATCCCTGCTTAAGCTAGCAGGCCTGTGCGACACAGGTGGCGAAGCCAAACAAGCCATCGTTGGTGGCAAAGTCTTTGTTGATGGTATTATTGAAATCCGTCGCGGTAAAAAAATCAAAGCCGGGCAAATTGTGACCTTTGCTGGCCAAAAAGTTAAAGTTGAAACTTAATTGGTTTTCTTAAGATTTCTTTTCAAAGTACTGTAAATCTGTAAACACTGATGCAGCTAAAATTAAAGATCGTTCATCCTGTGTTAGCGTCTGGTCTGAATACTGAACAGCAAAATTATCTGCATCCATAAAAACTTCTTTAAGAAATCCCGACCATTTTTTCTTAATCACGGCACGCTCTTTATTTTGTAAACTATAAAACGGAAAAGTCCAAAACTGAAAAAACCCTGAACGCATTTGCATAATGACTTGTTGCTGTGAATTCATCACATCAAATTTTTTTCTGAAAATTCCCCATCTTTGTTTGACACGACCAATTGGTTTATTTTGATCATTCAAAATTTCGAATTCTTGAAAAATAAAACGAAATGGATGTTTCGATGTTAAAAAAACTTTTCGATCAGCATCATAAAAATGCAATTCAAAAGATCGCCAGTGTCCTAAAAATTGGCGAAATAAAAAACCTAATAGTCCTTTTTGTTGTTCGGCGCAGTAACCAAGAAGATTTCCATCTGTATTCGTAATTTCATATTTATTGCGTGTTTCAAAACCAAAAAGCTCTGCTAGTTCTCTTTTTTGCTTAACAATGACTTGTGATTCTTTTGTTAAATTCATATATGCATCCTTCTAACTCATTAGTTTAAACAAAATATCATTGACAGTTAGAATCAGATTCCATCATAATTTTTTCATGAATACAACAGAATCAACAAACCTGAACACTCCAACAAATCAAACTTTTAACTACACCGGGACTGGGCTTGATTTCGGTCTATTGATGTTAAAAAATATATTTTTTTCCGTCATTACTTTGGGTATTTACATCCCCTGGGCAAGAACAAACAATCGTCGTTTTATTTGGTCTAATGTAACTTTAAATGGTGATCGCTTTACTTACACAGGCACTGGAAAACAACTTTTTTTAGGTGCTGCCACACTATTTGCGATTCTTTTTGTTGCGGGTCTTGCCGTCAATATTATACAAGCTTTCTTGCCTAAACACTTAGAACCAGTGGCAGGTTTACTTATTCTACCAGGGTATTTATATTTCTTTGCTTTAGCTGCTTATTCTGGTCTTCGGTACCGAGCTGTAAACACATTGTGGCGACAACTTCGTTTCGGAACTGATCGCACTAAAGAATCCACTAAAGAATTTTTACTTATTTTTGCTAAAGGTTTTATACTCACTGGCTTAACGTTGGGTCTTTATATCCCCATTTTTACAATAAAGAAATTAAGATTTTTAACAGGTAAAGCCCATTATTCAGGAAAATATTTTACCTTCACTGGCCAAGAGAGTGAGTATTTTTTACTTTGTATCAAAGGCTTTTTGTTGTCTGTGGTTACTTTAGGCTTATATTTTCCATGGTTTTATATTAGCCGTACAAATTACCGCATTCAGCACACACAGTTTGGAACTAACAGTTTTAAATTTAATTTAACTGGCGGTGAAGTTTTTGTTTATTTTATTGTGGGTAATATCTGTACGATTTTAACGTTAGGTTTGGCTTCGCCTTGGGTGCTTAATTATTGGAATAAACTTTTCTTTAATAATTTATCAATCATAGGCCCACTTGATTTGTCGAATGTAGTTAACACAAACACCACTGAAAATGAATCAGCATTGGGTGATGATGTGGCCGTAGAATACGATATCGATTTTGGCTTTTAATGTTTGATAAAAAATATCAAATTAAATTTTTTGACGGTGAAACGCCTGAATCCATTTCAGCCCATGCCAGGATAGTTGATCAGTCTTTAGTCATTGAAAATTACCAGGGTCAACAACTTGATATTTGGCCACTAGAACATCTTGCTTTTGATCCAAACCATCTTGATCGCAGTTTTATAATGTGTGTTTTTGAAAAAAACGCGCGTATTCAAATTATTGATCCTGACCTGACAAAACATATCTCTTCACTACAAATAAATAGTCTAAATCAATTTTTTGAAACAAAAAAATTTATTGAGATTTCAATTATTGTCTTAATTGGTTTATTTGTTCTGACGTTCTTTTCTTTAGACCGCATCAGTCGCACCATAGCTAAAAAAATCCCTACATCATGGGAAAATAAAATTGCTAGTAACATTGAATACAAAAACTACTTTGATATCTGTATAAATAAACATCCTGTGCTGGATGAATTAAATGAAAAGTTTGGTTCTGCAATGAAGTCCTTGAATACTGATAATATTAAAATTTTGGTGGCTAAAATGTCTATGGCGAATGCTTTTGCCTTACCAGGTGGTACAATTATTTTATCTGATAAACTGTTAGCAGAAGCTGAAACTTTTGAGGAAATTATTGGTATTTTAGCCCACGAAAAAGGACACCTTTTTGAGAGGCATCATTTACAAGGCTTAGTTCGTGCCAGTTTAGTCACTGCTTTATTTAGCATTCTCACAGGGGATGTATCAGCTTTCGTGGTCGACCCCAGCTTGCTTGCAGGATTCGTGAATTTAAAATATGACCGCATGGCTGAAACGGAGGCCGATCAATATGCTATCGCGTTTTTAAAAGCCCAAGATATATCTAATTTAGGTTTAATTCATTTTTTTCAACGGCAAGAAGCAGTTGATGGTGAAGCTAATAAGACACCTGTGAAAATCCCTGATTTTATATCAACGCACCCCAATGATGAAAAAAGAATAGACCTGTTACACAAAAATCAAATTAATAAGACAATGACCACATTGCCATTTAGTTTTAAATATTTTGATTGCGAATTAAAATAAATTTTAACATGATGATCATCCATGTTGAATAAGCCTAAAATACCGAAAAAATACCAGCCCTACGGATTTGAAATTCTTCATGAAGATTTAGACGTTATCGTGGGTTGTAAAACTGCTGGTGTCTTAACAGTTGCTGCATTATTTGAAAAAGAAAAAACAGTTCACAATGCTTTAAATATTTATATCCGTAAAGGTAACACCCGTTCGCAAAAAGAAGCCTTTGTTGTGCACCGTTTAGATCAATGGACATCCGGCGTTCTTATTTTTGCTAAAAGTGAACAAGCCCAGCAGTCCTTAAAAAATAATTGGAAATCCACTATTAAACATTACTATGCGATTGTTCATGGGCACATAGTAAAAAAATCAGGAATGATCGAAAGTTATTTATCCGAAGATGACGATTATGTCGTGCATTCATCAAAAAATAAAGATGATGGCAAATTAGCACAAACTGAATACGAAGTTCTTCATGAAACTTCGGAACACAGTTTAGTAAAAATTAATTTACTAACAGGGAAAAAAAATCAAATTCGTGTTCATTTTGCTGACCTTGGTCACCCGCTTGTCGGAGACACAAAGTACGGTAAAAACAAATTAGCTAAAAACATGATGCTGCATTCTTTTTCAATAGAATTTACCCATCCACACCACCAAAAAAGACTAAAAGTCGTTGCTGACGTCCCTGATTATTTTAGAAAGCTTATACCTTACAATTACTGAGTATGAAATTTGTTCTAAAAATGACTTAAAAATTCAATTTAACCTTCAATTTAGAGCTCACCCGTGCTAACTAAGCCCTTATGAATAAAGAAGCCTGCACCACATGTTCTAGCCAAAAAGTATCAAACTACTGCGGAGTCTGTGCTGATAAACTTTGTAAATCTTGTGCTGTGTTTTTGTCTCCTGAAGATTTTCAATATATGATGAACCCACCAGAAGAAACAAAACACCCTGTGTATTGTTCAGGTTGTTTTGCAACTGTCATGACTGAAAAAATTGATCAGTATAATCAAAACTTAGAAAAAGCCAAACAAGTAGCGGTCTTTGGTAAATCTCAAGGTAAAGAGACCCGATTTATTAAAAGATTTGAAACTCCAATTGTAATCAACGATTGCTCAGACGAAAGTGATATTACTCTTAGATTGGCGTTTCGCGCAGTCGAACTGAATTATGATGCTTTGATAGATGTTGATGTGATTTCTAAAAAAATTCGCAACGGATCTTACCAGACAAGTACCTGGTCAGGCACTGCTATCCCCGTCAAACTTGACCGTGATAAATTAATGAAAGATCGATCGTTCAGCACTGATCCCAACTAGCTTTGATTAGCCGTTATTAGCCACAATTAGCCTTTACCATTCATAAGTATGCCTTAATGGTAAGCAAATGCTGTTTGTAATTTCATCTTTAGCCTTTTTTTTATTGAAACTTTAGTTTAGGTTTACAAGACTCTGTTTACTAACAATCAAACCAAAGGGGATTTTTATGAAAATGTTAATACTATTAGCTACGACAGTTCTTGCGACTTTAGCACAAGCAACACCATTAGTTGGTGATTACAGTAATTTCAAAGCCACAGTCAGCACAGAAGGCCAAACAATGGCCGGTACTCTTGAAGTTGCATTAGTTGCTAAAACAGCAACTGGCTTCAAAATGACTGCGACAACTAAATTTGACAATCAACCCTCTGAACACCAAGAACAAGATGTTAAAGCTGACGATTTAATTAATGATGAAATGATTTCTTATTTATTAGCTAATTGCGCTGCTCAAAATGGTCAATTACAAAACGTAACTGTTCCTGCTGGAACATTTAATTCATGCGCTATCACTAACGAAAACAGCACTATCTGGGTTGCACAAGTTCCTTTTGGTTTTGCGAA
>JANOOI010000089.1:0-10303 GCA_031421235.1 Bdellovibrio sp. | reverse complement strand
CACTTGAAAAAGCCAGTGATAAAGAAAAAATGGATCCCATCCAATAGCGGTAACCTAAAGTTACATGAACTAGTTCTGTCTTTTCAGTAAGTTCTAATCCACCACTTTTGGTGTAATACAGCTTGTCAAAATGGAATAACCCGATTTCTAAGGCACCTACAGTATTTAGGTCTCCTTGCGCTATGAGACTTAAACCACCAAAGTAGGGGTTGTTCATTTGGTCAGAATCGGGTTGAAATTCTGTTTGTATAATCAAAGGGCTTAACAAAAACGAAACTGAGCCCTCACTGGGCGTATAAGACCAGCTAGAAGCAGCAATAAGATTTAAAATAGAAAAAAAAACGATTTTTTTAATGGAAAACATAAAAAAAGATTACTTTTTATCAACTTAAAGTACAATATTTTTATTTCTAGATAGGAATTCAATTTTGAGAATATATTTAGTTGTAGGTTTTATCCTACTCACATTTTTGACAACAGTTCATGCACAGCAAGAGGATGATCCTTATGTTTTAGATGATTCTCAGATTCAAAGCTTACCAGTTCAACCATCTCAAGAAAAATCAACTGCGCAAGGACTTATCCAAACCAATATCGATGTTTCAAATTGGTTTGATAGTTTGACTGAGGGTATAGATTTATTTTTTGTTGGAAAAAAAATCACAAAAGAAAAAAATAAATCTAGCTTTAAAATTGAAAACACGTCGACCTCTACAGAAGGCGAAAATTTTTCTAACGTCACAAGTTTAAGTATTAGACCTCGATTTCAAAATCTAGAACAGTATTTTCAACTTAAATTTACCACTTACGACGAAGCCGATGAAAAAAGAAAAGCTGAACGGGGTTACTTGCGCCGGAAAACACGTGATCAGAACTACGGTGCAACGTTAGGATTTTTTAGAAAATTAGGCCGAGTTAAAACAACTTTTCAGCCGCGTATTGAATTACAAGATCCACTTAAAGTGTCACATTCTTTAGCCTTCGAAAGCGTCGCTGACTATAAATTTTTGGCTTTCAATCCGAAATTAGAATTGTTTGCTAATGCATCTAAAGGCGTGGGCGTATTTCAAGCTTACAATTTTAATATTCCGATCAATACAACGTTTTCGCTAACTTTGATAAATGACGGCGAATACTTAGATAAACAACATTCATTGTCAGTAACCAATGGTTTTGCTCTTAATCAGGCTTTGACTGAAAAATCGGGCTTAGCCTATAGCATGCTTTTCAATTCAGTGAATCGTCCCGTTTATTTTATGACGGATTACACAACCTTAATCACTTGGCATCAGATCATTTATAAAAATATATTAGATTATCAAATCACACCAAATATTAATTTTGACAAAAAAAAAGATTTTAAAGGCCGAACTGGTATTATCTTGAATATTGGTATTAATTTTTAACTTTAGGGGAATTAAATGCAAAAGTGTCCATGTGAATCTGATTTAAATTATTCTGAATGCTGTGAAAAATATATCCTAGGTAAGTCTAAACCTGTTACAGCCGAATTACTGATGAGAGCACGTTATTCAGCTTATTCCAAAATTGAAGTCGACTATCTTAAAAAAACACTGGCGCCAGAATCTCGTCATGACTTTGATATCGCAGCGACAAAAAAGTGGGCCGAATTAGCTGTATGGAAGGGTTTAAAAATACTTTCAACTAAAAATGGCTTAGAAAATGATACAAAAGGTGTCGTGGAATTCGTCGCAACGTACACGGCGGAAGGTGAGACCCTTGAACATCATGAAGTTTCTCAGTTTAGAAAATCTGATTCAGGTGATTGGTATTTTATTGATGGCGATGCACATACGCACAAAGAAGGTGAATCACATCAGCATTACGAAAAACCGCAAACTGTTGTTCGTGAAGCCCCTAAAATAGAACGCAACGGGCCTTGTGTTTGTGGCAGTGGTAAGAAATATAAAAAATGCTGCGGGATAAACAATTAACGACTAAGCAGCCTTTGCTTGTGAATTAAGTTCTGTCGCACTGAAGTCATTGATAATAGGAACGACTATTTCAAGCTGCATACCCTGATTAGGCTGACTCGTGACTTGAATTGTTCCACCCAATTTTTCAACACAGTACTTGACTGATTCCATGCCAACACCGCGACCAGACAAATCTGTGACAACATCTTTTGTCGAAAAACCAGCTTCAAAAATTACATTAACTAACTCTGCATCAGATTTACCTAAATACTTTTTTTCTAAAGATGTCCCTGATATTTTCTGTCTTAACTTATCACAGTTAAGACCATTACCGTCATCTTGGATGGTAAAAATCATTTTTGTATGATCTAGCATTTTTGTTTCTAAAGAGACTTTACCCTTTGGGTTTTTACCTTTTTCAAGTCTTTCTGATTGTGTTTCAATTCCGTGATCACAAATATTTCTAAAGACATGAACAAAGTTTGTCAGTAAGTCTTTGTACGCGCTGCCATTAACAGGAATTGAATCGCCATTAAATTCAAATGGCATTAAATCTTTTTCTAAACTACGCGCAAGACTGACAGATGTTTGTTCGTAGTTTACAAAAAGTGATTTAAAATCTTTAAGTAAAAAATCATGAGCATACTGCTTGACCAGCTGATTTTCTTTAGAAAGCTGTTTTGCCAATACTGAATAAAACTGAACAAGCTTAGGTGAAGGCCCAGCTGATTCAAAGTCACTTTGTTTTATCAGTTTATCTAATACAGTTTGATATTTTTCTTGAGTCTCGGCCATCATTTTATCGATTTTTGGTAAACACTCATTAATAAAACTAATCTTTTCGTTAAATTCACCTTTATCTAGAAATTGCTCTTCTAAATTATGGACTTCTGTGACTACATCGTAAAGATAGTAATTTCCTACGCCACCTTTAATAGAATGAAGAATGCGCTTACACGAATTGTCTTCTTCTTCTGTCCATTTGTTTTCTTGAACCTGAATCAATTGTGCTAAATCTTTATTTAACATTTGGACAGTATTAAAAAGCTCAGTGAATCCATGCGGAGACTGCATGATCTCAAAAATAGTTTTAGCTGCATTTTTTTGTCGTTCAGCTTCTTGTTGAGCGGCAACTTTTTCAGTAATATCCTTTGAAATCGCTATGACTTTGGTTACTTTATTATCGTTGTCAGAAATAGGACGATAATCGATTTCTAAAAGACGATTCTCAGAATTTGTCATGGACGTTGGCCCAAGAACTGCCACATTGTTAAAATCAAAACTCTGATCAAATAATATACTTACCCAATCTTTAATTGAATCAGCTTCCTGATGGCGAAATAGTTGGGTTACTGGGATATCGTTGTCTTCAAAATTAAGATCAAAATGTTTTTGTGCCGCTTTAGATGCGAATTTAGAACATTGACCAGTTTGATCAAAAACAACTAGACCTTGATCTAAGTTATTTAAAATTGCATTCATTGTAAGGTTCATCGAAAATAAATTTCTATTTGATTCGGCTAATTCTGTTGAACTCAGTTCTAGACTTCTTTCAGCTTGCTCAACTTTTTTGTCTTGCGCTTCAAAAGATTGTTCGATGGCTTGAAATAGTTGAACAAGTTTTTCGAAACTTATTGTTACATCATTTTGCGCATCTGGATTATAAGACTCAAGCAGCTGCTCATGAGCAACTAGTAGTCCTGATTTTTTAATTATACGATCTAGTTTTTTTGAAAACTGCATCCTAAATTCTCCTGCCTATCACAACGTGAGCTGTTAAATCTTAGGTATAGATATTCACAACTTTTAAAATCCTAATTGCTTATCGTCTTTTTGTGTGAAAAGTTGAATAAAATAAATTTATATTTAGTCAAAAAATAATCAAAAAAGGGGATCTTATGAAAATGAAACAAATGCATTGTTCACAATTTAACGAACTAGACCAGCAATTACCGTCTTTAGTCGAGTTCAATCCAAATGTAGTTATAGTGCATGCTGGACGTAAATGGTTTGAACAGTATGACTTAACAAAAATTAGTGCTCAATTACCTAAGGCAACTGTTATTGGTTGTTCAACAGCTGGTGAGATTTCACACACTGGCGTTCATGACAACACAGTCGTTATTATGGCTGCACAGTTTAAAAATCCATTAACGGCAACGGGTGTAGTTGAATTCGAAAACATGGGTGATTCATTTTCAGCTGGTAAATCTTTAGCTGAAAAATTTGATCTTAAACGTTTAACGTCGATGTTTGTTTTAGGTAAAGGTTTAAATATCAATGGTTCAAAATTAATTGAAGGTATCCAGTCTTTGTCTGGATCTAAAACGCAAATCGCAGGTGGTTTAGCTGGTGACGGTGCAGATTTTAAAAATACTTTTGTTTTATTGAACGGAAAAATTTACAATAATGCTGTTGTTGCATTAGGTGTTTATGACAATTCGTTTTCAATCAGCACAGGTAGCCAAGGTGGTTGGAAACCGTTTGGTCCAATCAGAAAAGTAACAAAATCGAAAGAAAATGTTTTATTCGAGATCGATGGAAAACCGGCTTTAGAAAAATACAAAGAATATTTAGGGGAAAACGCCGCAAAATTACCAGCAGCTGGATTGCTGTTCCCGTTAGAAATTTTAGACAATGAAAATCAAACAAGCGGTACAATTAGAACAATTCTGGCGATGGATGATAAAGCTGGAACTATTACTTTCGCAGGAGAAATCGGCGAAGGAAAATTATGTCGTTTGATGCACACAAAAAATGAAGGTCTTATTGCAGGAGCAGAAGCTGCAGCTAACATGTGTAAAGAGACTGCTAGAGTAGGCGATGATGGTTCGTTCGCAGTATTAGTTAGTTGTGTCGGTCGTAAGTTAGTTATGGCTGATGAAATTGATGACGAAGTCGATGCGGTGAAAGAAGTTTTGAGTTTAAATAAAAATGTGATAGGATTTTACTCATACGGAGAAATCTCTCCGCACCCTTTAAATAAAATAAGTGCATTGCATAATCAAACAATGACAATCACTTACTTTTACGAAGGCGCTTAGAACCATATAACGGAGAGTTTAAATCATGTTTCCAAATGAATGTCGTGTACTGGTAGTGGATGATATGGCAGCGATGCGGTTAAGAGTAACCAACCAACTCACGACGATTGGGTTTAAACAAATAGAGCAAGCTGGAAACGGACAAGAAGCTTTTGATCTTATGATGAAAAGAAAAGAAGAAAATAATCCGTTTCAGCTTGTGATATCAGATTGGAATATGCCTGTGTTAGCAGGCATAGATCTTTTACAAAAAGTTCGTGCTGTCGAAGAATTTAAAAGTTTACCTTTCTTAATGGTCACTGCTGAAGGTGAAAAAGAACAGGTTATTAGAGCGATTAAGACCGGAGTTTCTGATTACTTGATTAAACCAGTCAATATCGATGCTTTACACCAAAAGTTAATTACTGTTTGGAAAAAACATAACCCTTAATCGAAAGAGCTTGAAAATGTCTGCTATTAAATTTGAACGAACCGGAAACGAAGCCATTGTTAATGTCGAAGCCACTGAAATGCTAAAGCCTGAAGCAGCAAAAGAAATAATGGATCGGATAAAAGCTGAAGATGCCAAGTTTTTTACTGGTTTAAAGTGGGTTGTTTACAATTGTGGTTATGTTGGCAACGTTGCAGGAATGTGTTTTCCTGTCTTGTGTCGCTTAGCCAGTCATCTAGAGCAATACAAGATTCACTTTTGCTTAGTTGGTTCAAATAAAATCACAGACATTATTCATAAACAAGGTATCGAACGAATGGTTATTCCTTGCGCTTCGATGGAAGCATTTTATAAACAAGCTGGAATTTCGCAAAACACAAACAAAGAAAACGTAAAAGAGTTTTTAAATACAACTTTAGAATCTGTCGTTAGTTCGATGAAAATAATGTTAGAAGCAACTATTATTTCATCAGAAGTAAGAACAATCGATTCTAGTTCACCAATACCTAAAATTCAGATAGGTGCAATCGCAGGAATAGTTTCAAGTCATTTTACGGGCAATTTAATTATTGGTTTTACCAATGAAGATTTTAAAGCAGCCATGACGCGGTTTCTGCAAATGGAAGTTAAAGAAATTACAAATGAAATTCGTGACGGTGTTGCTGAATTATTAAATGTGATTATTGGGCAAACCAAAATTGTTTTGAATGATCGTGGATTTGATATTCAACAAGTCATACCTAATGTTGTCAGTGGTGAAAGTATTAATATACAGCCTGCAAATAAACAAAAAGCCATACTGATCAATTATGTTTGTGATTTTGGTAAATTTTTTATTATCCTTACGACAAACGTTCCAACGTAATTATTCCAAGACAAACGTCCAAAAATAAATAATTTTTTGTATCTCGGAAGCACAAACATTAAAATAGTCAGAGATACAAAAAAGGATTTCCCATGAAATTAATTATTTTCATTTTTAGTTCGCTATTTGCTTTTAATGTTTTCGCAGCTCAATCTTTAAGTACAAAAATACATAATCACTATACTTCGCTACGAGCAATCGGTATGGGAAACGCCTTTACTGCTGTTGCTGACGATTACACTTTGATTTATTATAACCCAGCGGGTTTCGCAAAAAAGAAAAACAACGAAGTGCAGGTTTCTTTTGTTGGGGCAGGCGTTGGTCCAAAAACTTTAACTTTAGTTGATGACATTAAAAAAGCTGAAGATGCAAGTCCCGCAAATGAAACGGATCAAAACAAAGCTGCACGATTATCACCAATCCTTGAAAAGTACTACGGTAAAACACTAGGTGGACGTCTTCAAGCTATGGAACTTTTCTGGATTAGAAAAAATTGGGGAATCAGTTTATTGCCTGCCGATTTAACTATCGATATGACAATTAATAGACAAGTCGGCGGGCCAGCTATTGATTTAAATGTGAAGGGTGATTCAACGTTAGCGTTTGGTTTTGGTCGTGAATCAAGCAAAGAACTTTCATGGGGTGTGGCTGTTAAGGGTGTTCACCGTGTGTCTGTTGAACAGAACGTAAGTGTTCTTGAATTAGCTGCAAATTCAGATGTGTTAAGTGAAGATCGTTTTCGTGAAGGCTTAGCTATCGATGCCGATTTAGGTTTGATGTGGACACCAGGTTGGTTTGTAAAATCAAAAAAAGTAGCTGTCAGAAAAATGGTTAAAGTTAGACGTGAAATCGCTCAAGAAAAACTAGCGATTATTGAAGAACCACCGATCATTAATACATCATTAGAAACTGAAACGACATCAGCGACTACAGTTGTCGCAACGAAAACAGAAGTCAGTGTATCATCAACTGTTACAACAACATCGCAAACAATTAAAACTGAAATCGTTGAAATAGAAAAAGAAGTTGAAGAAGATGTCTATGATGAAAACTACCCACTTACATTTGCTTTTGTAATCCGAAATGTCGTCGGTGGTGAATTCACGAAAATGAAACTTGTGAATAAAAATGCGACTGAAGCACCCACTGAAATGCACCGTGTGATTGATTTAGGTTCACAATATGAATTCGCAAGAATCGGTGGTTTAACATTAAGATCAATGTTGGATTTTAAAAATATGTTACATCCAGAAATCAGTTTAGAAAAATCAACACATGTTGGTTTTGAATTCGATTATTCACCAAGCACTTGGTTCAAAACACAATTTAGAGCTGGTTTAAACCAAACGTATTATACGGGCGGGGTCACTTTATTATTAGGTGTACTCAATATTGAAGCTGCAACTTATGGTGAAGAAGTCGGGACTAAAGAGAATCGAATGGAAAACAGAGTTTACGCAGCTAAATTAGGAATGAATTTTTAATTAATTAAAAGTCTATAGACAAGCTGCTGCTGGATTATCTAGTTTAAGTTTCAAACAGGCACCAATATCAGCCGGTGCAGTGTAAGCACCGATAGCTGTACTTAATTCAGTGCAAAACTTAACTGTTGAATCAGACTGACTTTCTGGTGTGCCATTGCAGCTGGTAGAATGTGTTATGAGTACTAGATTACCTAATGTGGTCGGATTTAAAGTTCCAATCGCAGCTTCTAATTGTACCGCAGTTGGTGGCGTATTGCCTAAATTACCCTTAGCAGGATCTGCAGCAGCCATTTTTGCATCAGTGCCGATTTGGAAAAGCGAACCAATTAAAGAATAAACTTTTACACCTGAAGCTGCACAATATCCGGCTGCTTCTCTTGCTGTATTAATGTTTGATGTTCTGACGTTCGCATCAGTTAGATCACCAGAATCAAAATTTAATACAAGCAATGCATTAACAGTAGGAGAACAACTACCGCCGCAACCGGTGCTCCCGTTAACAAGATCCAAAGGTAAGCTTTCGGGCGTACCGAATCCTTCTGAAATAAAAACAGCTGAACATTTTAAGGCATTTGCTAATTCTGAATTGTCTCCGGATAAACCAGATACACAAGCACGCGCTTGTGACGCCGGAGCCGTATTTAAACAAATCTGTGCATCTTTTAAATCTTCAAGTTCACTTTTTTTACAGCTAATAGATGATAAAATTAAAAAAGTAGGAATTATTACGCGTAATTTTAGATATAAATTCATATTTAAACCTCATGCTGATTTCTTGATATCAACATATCGGTTTATATATATTCGATTCTAATAAGTCGTTGGTCTAGTTATGTTGATGGGGAACAAACACGATGTCAGATGTGTCGTAACCTTTGGCTAAGATCCAAAGATAGCCTTGATCTGGAACACCTGAAGCCACCCAGCTGTAGTCTTCGGCGTGATCGATAAATATGTAATCAAATTTAAGGGGCCAAAACGGTGAAAGCTTCCAATACGCCTGGGTCATCGAATCATAAACCCAAGCTTTGTGGTTGAAAGAAACTTTTTCACCAGAAAAACTATTTTTATTGTAAGTAAAGCTAGGATTAAAGCTATTTTTTTTGCAATCTTCATAGAAGATAATGTAGGTTATTTTTATAAAATGTTAAAGGGGTTTTTATGAAAATTAAAAATATAGCTGCAGTGCTGGGTTTAGTATTTTTTAGTCAAACTGTTTTTGCTCAAGAATCGCAATTTTATTCTATGACAGCATTGGATTTTAAAAATAAAGAAGTTAAAATGTCAGACTTCAAAAACAAGACAGTTCTTGTCGTTAACGTGGCCAGCAAGTGTGGTTATACAAAACAGTACGAAGGATTGCAAAACTTATACAAAAAATACAGTTCTAAAAATTTTATTGTATTAGGATTTCCATCAAATGAATTTTTGGGCCAAGAACCCGATAGTAATGAAGAAATTCAAAAGTTTTGCCAGTTGAATTATGGCGTTAAGTTTCCTGTATTTGCTAAAATTAATGTCAATGGGACTGAAGCCACACCAATTTACAAATGGCTAACTTCACAGAAAAAATTTGATGGTCGAATTACATGGAACTTCAATAAATTTTTAATCAACAAAAAAGGTGAAGTCGTGAAAAGGTATGGTTCTTCTGACAAACCAGAGGACTTTGAAAAAGATATCGTTCCATTGTTATAATTTGGGTCATATTAAAGACAAGCTTCGCACTAAGCTGCTGCAGATTTTTTTTCTGGTACAGCCTGTGCTGGTGCACTTGATTCATCAGGAGCATCTCGGAAAACACGTTGTAATTCAAACATCGACGGAAAATTAACAGGTTCTTGCGGCTGAATTGAAATACGTTTGTCGAAATGATTAAATTTATAAATTTGTTTACTTAAAGCCCGACTAACTAAAGCCATGTCACTAATAGTACGAACTATTTGGATTTCATTTTTAAAATCATCACCCATAAAGTCAGCAGTATCGGCATTCGCGTTATCAACTTTTTTCTGTTCGCCTTCAGAAGATGGTGCTGGCTTATTCATACTGGCCATAAATATATAGTTGTTAATTTTCTTACAAAGATCGATATAATCTTGAAAATCATTATTTTTTTCAAACGGCAAATTAGATAACTGATTTATGCTGGTATCAATCGGGTCGCCTTCAGTAATTGGCTGTGGATATGTCGCACGAAAACGCGCGGCTTTGCGTTTCACGCGTGTTTTTAAATTCATTCTTAGTGCAGATAGCTTCGCTTCAACCTTAGAAATTTCTTCGCGCAGGGTAGTTTTCTTCATGTTACGCAGAACCTGAAGGATCACAAAAGTGACGAACCCCATAAATGTAATTTTAATAATGATGCCCACAAGGGCTAATACGCCATCCACATGATTTATTTCGGACTATTCAGTTCATTTATAAAGAAGTCATGACAAATGTTGTGATAAAAAAATCTCTTGCTGAAACACTTTTTGGTTGTTGTCAAAAAGTTAGACACAACTTTTAAATCTAATTAACTATAGCTGACTTAGCATGGC
>JANOOI010000088.1:0-2960 GCA_031421235.1 Bdellovibrio sp. | reverse complement strand
ATCAAGTTCTATTGAACAAGAAAAAAAATATAACCCAAGACTAGGTCTTGCGAAAACAAAACAGGAGTTCATTCAAATTATGTCAGAATTAAAATTAGCTAATCCTAAAAAAATTCATGAAGCTGTTCCAGCTAATATGGCCTGTGGTATGGTTAAAGATCCTAGAGCTGTTCGTCCGCAAGTGGTCGACGGAATTCCTGAAGTGACTGTTGAAGATGTTTTTGCAAATACAAATGCTGTCACAACAAATAAATTACGTTTGATTGATGTTCGTAGGCCTGATGAATTTAACGGAGAATTAGGACACATTACAGGCGCTGAATTAGTCACATTAGGTGAAGAATTAAATCAATTTCTTGAAAAAACAGATCGCAGCGAAGAAATCGTTTTTGTCTGCCGCAGTGGTGGCAGGTCAGGTCAAGCCACAGCAGACAGTCTAAAACTTGGTTATAAATTCACGGCCAATATGGTTGGCGGGATGATTCGTTGGAACGAGAAAAAACAACCTGTTGTTAGAGATTAATCGGAGTGCTCATGTATCAAGATTGGATCAACGCTGGAATCGGCGGAATTATTATCGGGATAGCAGTATCTTTAATGTTATTCATGAATGGACGAGTCACAGGAATTAGCGGAATCATTAACGGGGCTTTATCGCCAGTTAAAGACGATATGTTATGGCGAGTCTTGTTTATTGTAGGATTATTTACCGGTGGAATTACTTTAAAAATAATAAAGCCTGAGGTTTTCTTAAATGAATTACCAACCGAAACCTTAACGACTGTGGTGGCCGGTTTGTTAGTTGGTTTTGGTACAATCATGGGCAGTGGTTGCACCAGCGGCCACGGAGTTTGCGGAATCAGTCGATTATCAATGCGATCAATACTTGCAACAATAACTTTTATTATTGCAGGAATGGTGGTTGTGTATGCTTTCTAAAAATCTAACAGCTAAAAATTCGACAACAAAGAATGCTGTAGTTTCTTTTGTTGTCGGATTTATTTTTGCTATTGGCCTTGGTGTTTCAGGCATGACTCAACCTGCAAAAGTCATTGGATTTTTAGATTTATTTGGCAACTGGGACCCTTCGCTGATTTTTGTTATGGCTGGTGCGATAGCTGTACATTTTATTTTATTTAAATTAGCGACAAAAAGAGAATCACCAATGTTTTCCACACAGTGGGACATACCAAATAAAAAAGAAATTACTCCGGCATTGATCGTAGGTTCAATGATGTTTGGCGCAGGATGGGGGCTTGGTGGTTTTTGTCCTGGGCCTGCGATTACATCTTTAGCTAGTTTTGAATCACGACCATTTATTTTTGTCCTCAGTATGATTGCCGGCATGTTTTTATTTAGATTCGTCGACAAATTTTTAAAACTGCGAAAGTAGTCAGGAACACTTATGGAGCTGTTAGGTTATGTTGCAGCTATTATGATGGGACTTTCATTAGGCTTAATTGGCGGTGGGGGTTCAATATTAACTGTTCCAATTCTGGTTTATTTATTCAGTGTAAATCCTCTATTAGCAACCTCATATTCGTTATTTATTGTCGGGGCTACAGCGCTTGTTGGAAGTTTTTTAGCTTACAAAAAAAATGATGTTGATCTAAAAATAGCGTTACGATTTGCAGTGCCTAGTTTTATTGGCGTGTACACCATGAAAATGATTGTTCTTCCCCTGATCCCTGAAAACATTATTTCGATACAAAATTTTTATTTAACAAAAAATCTTTTGGTAATGATTGTTTTTGCTGTTCTTATGATTATCGCCAGTTTTGCTATGATTAAAGGTAAAATGAAATCAGAACAGAATTCCAATAATCTAAAAATCACGATACAAGGTTTTTTTGTAGGTTCTGTGACGGGGTTTGTTGGTGCTGGTGGCGGTTTTTTAATTGTCCCGGCGTTAGTTAATCTTTTAGGGCTTACTATGCGTTCAGCGATTGGCACGTCACTAACAATTATTTCTTTGAATTCACTTTTTGGTTTTGGTCTTTCAATTTATCAGGGCCTGCACGTCAATTGGCTAATAATACTCTATGTCTTAAGTGCGGCACTTGCTGGGCTTATAATTGGTTCTTATTATTCAAAAAAAATAGATGAAAAACATTTAAAAAAAGGTTTTGGCTATTTTGTCTTAGTTATGGGTACAATTATTTTGGTTGATCAAATAGCAAAAATGTAAACTTCAAAGGTAGGTTTTTGATGGCGCATTCACATTATAAAGTTGTTATTTTAGGTGCGGGTTCTGCAGGAATTTCAGTTGCAGCTAAATTAAATCGTATACTGCCTGTAGGTTCAATGGCCATCGTTGACCCCTCAGAAAATCATTACTATCAACCGCTGTGGACCTTAGTAGGTGCTGGGTTAGCGACCAAAGAAAGTACAGAACGTAAACAAAAAGATTTAATTCCTGATCATGTAAAATGGATCAAAGAATCGGTCATAAGTATTGATCCTAAAAAAAATAAAATTCAATTAAGTCATGACCAAGCAATCAGCTATGACTATTTAATTGTAGCTACTGGATTAAAATTAAATTGGGATAAAATTGATGGCGTTAGCGGAAACCTAGGCAAGAATGGCCTTTGTACAATTTATGAATATGACCAAGTCGATCAAACTTTTCAGATGATTAAAAATTTTCAAGGTGGAGTGGCTTTATTTGTGATGCCACCTGTACCGATCAAGTGTGCAGGGGCTCCACAAAAGATCATGTACTTGGCAGAAAATATTTTTCGTAACAACGGAGTTAGACAAAAAACTCAAATCCAATTTGCGACGGCGGGTAAAGTGATGTTCGGGGTGCCTTCTTTTTCCAAAGCCCTTGATGTGATCGTTAAAGAAAGAAATATCGAACCCTTGTTTTCACATAAAATAGCTGCAGTGGATGCTTCCCAAAAAATAGCTTATTTTGATGTGACCAATGCCGAAGGCCAAGTGAGCCGCAAATCAAT
>JANOOI010000087.1:0-7887 GCA_031421235.1 Bdellovibrio sp. | reverse complement strand
CCATGATGAAAAAGATCATTTAGAATGCTACCAATCGGATCAATGCAAATAATCTGTGTGTCTTTGTTTTTTTCTTTTAAGTATTTTCCGGTTCCCGATAAAGTCCCGCCAGTACCAACGCCAGCAGCGAAAACATCGATTTTACCGTCGACTTGGTTAAAGATTTCAGGTCCAGTGACGTTGTAATGTAAATCTAAGTTGTCTAAATTGTGATATTGGTTCGTATAAAAACAGTTATCGATGCTTTTAGCAATTTTTTTGGCCACAGAATAGTGACTCATTGGATCTTCAGGTTCAACGCCCGAAGGAGTTATAACAACTTTAGCACCGTAGGCACGAAGAAGTGCTCTTTTTTCCAAACTCATTTTTTCTGGTAACACAAAAATACACTTATAACCCTTAACTGCAGCGACTAAAGCTAAACCCATTCCTGTGTTGCCTGAAGTGGCTTCTACGATGGTTCCGCCAGGTTTTAATTCACCCCGCTTTTCAGCACCTTCGATAATAGCTAATGCAATTCGATCTTTGATTGATCCAGCTGGATTAAAATATTCCATTTTAGCTAAATAGGTGTGCTGTGTTTGGCCAACGATTTTGTTTAATTTAACAAGCGGAGTTTTTCCGATTGTATCTAGGATACTATTACTGACTTGTTTCATAATTTAGCTTCTTTGTTGTTTTTTTCAATCTTGAAGAGTTAAGTTTTACCATACGATGAGTCGAATCTAATATAAAACTCATCAGTTCTACCTGGTCTTCTGAATACGGAATGCTTAAACGCTGGCAAAGATCCTGAATTTTTGCTGTTTGCGGTTTGGTTTTAATAAGCTCATTCATCAGATTCATTAAATCGTCTTGGTTTTTCATGTGTTCAAACTAGCTTTTTACAGCCGTTCACACAAGTGAAGACTCAGAGCTGCAACAGAGACAAAGTCGGCACCAAAAGCAATAAACAAACCGCGGGGAAGATTAAAAAAATCAGAGGAATCTGCATAATTAAAGGAATCTTAGCCGTGTGTGCCGCTATATCATCCATGCAAATCTCGACGTAGTCGGTTTCGATCAGCTTTAATCGATCATAAATAGCCTGCCCTTGATACCCCGATTGCAATATATCAATCAATCCGCGATGCAAACACGTAAAGCCCGTTGAGTCTGCTGGGTTTACCACCCAGTTTTTAAACTGAAGTGCGAACCGATCTTGGTGATTAGCTACTAAGTACATTTCTATGCCAATTTGAAACGTCTGATTTTTTTCAATGGCCCGCTGAACTTCCCAAATTAGATTCAATATTGAAGGCAATTTTAGATTTTCCATTTAATTCTCTCACCAAATTTAAAAATAACGAAAATTCCTGTGCTTAAAAGCATCAGTGCGACAAAAATTGTCACAGGATATTTGTAAATCTGCATTTCTAACCATGTAAAAACAAAAAGCAGGAAGAATATTCCGATTGCAGTGACTGCTTGTGCTTTGATTTGCACGAGCGCAGCTCTCGACTTATGTCTCAAGCTTTGTTTTATTTTTAAATGTGCCTTCAATTGCAAGAATTGTTCAGTCGTTTTGTAGTTTGAGCGGATAATCTGTGCCAAGTCTTCGAAAAAAGTAGCTGTGTAATTAAAATTTGTAACTTTCACTGACCCAATTGATGTGAATTCGATATATATCGGTTCATAAATCAATTTCTCCTCGTGGTTTAAACTTAAGAAAACATCTTTTAATGCTGTTACTGCAGATTTACTACTGCGAATTTGAATAACAAGTGCATCTAAAAACCGAATTTGTGAATTTTCGAACACATTTAACAGTCTTTTTTCGAAATATATGCGAATTAATATTAAGATTAGTAACTTTAGACCGATATAGATCATGAAATAGATGAGTTGTTCTTTGAAAAACAGTAAAGCAAGCGTAGGTATGTTCAGAATGATCATCAAATGTTTCTTGTTTTTAGGAAAAATGAATCTCATTTTCTCAAGACGGCACAAAAATCTATCCGAAACGATCAATCCGAACACCGAAACTAGTAATAAAAGCATTTAATCCTCCGTTTTTACTAAAATGATCTTCGCAAAATTGATGCAAGGTTTATTTTAGTTGACGGATCAAATCAATTTGTTAACAATTTTATATAGGGAGACTGAAAAGTCACAACAACAACAACGTGATCACAGCAATGCGATCATTCGGGAGGATCAACCATGGCAAAGAAAAAAGCAAAAAAAGCTACTAAGAAAGCTGCAAAAAAATCTACAAAAAAAGCTACTAAAAAGAAAAAGAAGTAGTTGGTTTTGTAAAGCAGTCGCTTTCGAAGGGCTAATGCAAATTGGCCCTTTTTTTATGTCTAAAATAAATTTCGTCAAATCGAATATAGTAAAGAATCGTCTTCAGCTGCAATACAGCAGCCCTTCTCAGCAAACTCATTTTTTAATTGAAAATTTTAAATTGGTCTTAATAAATACTCGTCAGCGTTTATTTATATTAGTAAAAATATGTTAAACCGACACCCGCAGTTGGTAAGTAAATGCTTTTTGTGATCTCGCTCATTAGAACAAGTTCACCGTAAAAATTAACTCCTGATAAATCGCCTTCCAGCTGATTATATTCCAAACCGGCTGCTGCTGCGATAAAGTTTGCAGCGAATTCATTCTTTTGAATTTCAGAATCAGTCAGTACGTTTTTTAAAATACTTGATTCATTAGCTGCTCCAGCATCATTATTTGTATTAAACCATCTTGAAAAACCGACCTTAGTATAAGGTGACAAATATTGCGCCTCAAAATTTCTTTTCCAAGCAAAATGAAATGTTCCGTAGGCTTCGCCTTTGCCCAAACCGACGACTGCTGAGTCTTGAGGAATAATGTTAACCTCTACATTTAAGCCCAAAAGCCCTGTCATGCCCCCAGAAGAAAAGCCTAATCCAATTTTTTTGTATTCTTTCATGTCGATGTTTGAGTCATAAAGTTCTACGCCCTCATGATCAATTTTTTGAGTTCTAGAGAAAAATGATTGCTGTGCGTTTGCAAGTGAAAGGCTTAACATTGAAGCTAAAAAGAGAAGAGTTGAAAGACTGATTGTTTGTTTCATATTAAAAACCCCTTTAATAATTGATATTTCATCTTAACACTGGGCGAACGACAAGTTTTTTTAATCGAAATTCACGATTTTAATTTTTTGAGAGCTCCATTGATCAAATTGAATGTCTTGAAAAAGTACTTTTTGATGTGTTTTGTAATTTAAAACAGCTCCAAGGCTTCTGACAGTCTCTAATAAATCTAAATTCAGCTCGGAATAGATCCAACCGGAAACATTTGGTAATCCTTGAGATATCACACCATCATTTTCAAAGTTTACATCTGGCGGACTGTAGGTAGCCGCATAACCGTAATTAATATCAACAGCCGGAGACCATTCAGCAGAACCAATTGTTTGTGCAACAACAACATACATTTGATTCTCTAAAGCACGAGCTCGGGCTCCGATATGAACACGGTTAGCGCCTTTAATTGTTTCTGTACAACTTGGTGCAAAAATAATCTGAGCCTGCCCTTTTTGGGCTGCGATCATCGACGGAATTGCAAATTCCACATCAAAACACGTCGAAATTGAAAATGAAAATTTATTATTTTTAAAAACTTTAATTGCTGATTCACCAGATTGAATATTCCAATCTTCGTCTTCAAATCGGGTCATGTGCAATTTATCCTGATATTCAATCTGACCCATCGGCGAGAAAATAAAAACACGATTAGTCGTTTGTAATTCTGTATGAAAAACAGGAAAACTGGGCGCAATAATATATATTTTATGTTGAGCTGCCTGCGTTTTAAATAAATCGATGAATTGGTCTAGATATTTTTTTAATTTTTCAGCCTGGTTTTTTAAATCTAATCTTTCAGATTCAGACAATAAAGATGTTAATTCCATTGCGCCATATTCAGGAAAAAGTAAAATTTCTGCTTTTTGTAGAACTGCTTCTTGTATCCAGTGAGCAGTCTTTTTTTTCCAATCGTCCATGGATTTATGGAAATCGATTGGGTATTGTGCTGAAGCAATTTTTACTATTCCCACTTCGCTATTTCCATTTTACTAGTTCCATTCTTTTAGCCAGTAAACCATATCTTTAAACGTTTCTAATTTTTCACCATGATCTTGCCAACTAAACGTGGCACGTAATTCTGGATTTTTAAAATATCCTCTGGAACTCCAAAAGGCATCAAGAGGTCTATAATTAGTTGGTCTCAAAGGATGGTTCTCAGGTCTTTGAACCGCACAAAATGTCGTTTTTTTAATATTTTTAAAGCTTAAGGCATATTTTTCGCGTTGATCAAAAAACTGGTGGCCGATACCCTGCCCACGGAATTCAGGTAATAAAACGCTTTCACCAAAGTAGAAAATTTCTTCTAAGTTAACCCCTAATTCGATGAAGGGTTTTTTCACAAAATTGTCTTCCTGGGCAAGTGGTAAACATGTCGCCACACCAACCATTTTTTCGCCGTCATTTTCTACAAATGCGCCGATGAAAGCTGCATCCTTAGCATCAATGTAGCGTTCTAAATATTTAACTTCATATTGAGCTGACCCATCGTAAATATACGGAAAGTCTTTAAAAACCTTAATCCGAAGATCAGCAATTTCATAAAGACGGTCATTTTTTTCTTGATGTGATAGTTGTCTAACACTAACGCTCATTATTTAACCATTTCTATCCATTTTGGTAAATTATAGTAGGTTGTAACCCGTTTAATTTTTCCGTCTTTAAATTCAAAAAAAGATCCTGCACGGATCACATATTTTTGATTTTTTGCTGTCGGCAATGATCCATCTGTTTTTAAATAAGTTCCGTGCACATCATATTCTGTGGAAATCTTGTCGCCACTTTCTGACACAAAAAAAGTCATATCTTTAAGCTGCTCTTTATAACACTCATCCATATGAGCCATGAACTTTGTGAAAATCTCTAATCCAATCTCGGTTTTACCCTGATTAATATCATGTTCGACTTCAGGATGAAGGTAAGTCAGCATTTCTTTACTATTGCCAGAATTGAATGCACTAAAATACTTTTTAACTGTATTAAGATGAGGATTGAGATTCGTATTTTCCATAAATAACCTTTCAGTTTGTACTGTCTAAAATGCTAAATGATAAACATCAAAAATACCAGTTGCAACACGGCATTTGCGTTCTAGACTTGAGATTTTGGCCTCTTCGTAATAAATCATGTTAGTCATTATTTTCAAAATATTTACATTATCTAAGAAGGGAATTTTCTATGGCACACAAAAGAAAAAAAATCGCAGTTATCGGCGCTGGCTTTGTTGGATCAACAACAGCTCACTGGGCAGCCCAAAAAGAATTAGGAGATGTTGTTCTTCTTGATGTGAATGAAGGCGCAGCGATTGGTAAATCGCTTGATTTAATGCAATCAGCTCCGATTGAATTATTTGATACTAAAATTAAAGGGACTTCAAATTACGCTGATATCACAAACAGTGATGTTGTGATTATTACTGCAGGCATGCCTAGAAAACCTGGCATGAGCCGTGACGAACTTGTCGGGATCAACGCAAAAATCGTTAAAGATGTTTGTGCTGGTGTAAAACAGCATGCGCCAAATTCTGTTGTTATCGTCGTTTGTAACCCGATGGATGTTATGGCTGTTTACGCTAAACAACAATTAGGATTCCCACGCGAACGAGTTCTTGGAATGGGTGGCTGTTTAGATTCAGCCCGATTCCGTGCTTTCATTGCTGAAGAATTAAATGTTTCCGTTAAAGATGTCACTGGCGTAGTTCTTGGTAATCACGGCGATGCGATGATGCCTTTAGTAAGAACTGCCTCTGTGGGATCGACTCCGATTATGGATTTAATGCCGGCAGAAAAAATTGCAGCTCTTGTTGCAAGAACAAAACAAGCTGGTGCTGAAATTGGTGGTCATTTAAAAACAGGTTCGGCTTACTATGCTCCGTCACGTGGTGCGATTGAAATGGCTGAAGCGATTTTAAAAGATCAAAAGCGTGTTTTACCAGTCGCTGTTGAATTAAATGGTGAATTTGGTGTGAAAGATAACTTAATGGTTGGTGTAATGTGTGTCATCGGTGGCAACGGTTTAGAAAAAATTATTGATTACAAAATGAATGCTGACGAAAAAGCTGAATTCGATAAATCAGTTGAAGCTGTTAGATCACTTGTTGCGCTATTAAAAACTATCTAAAGATAAAAACTATTTAAAGGTGAAGGCTGTTTAATTATGAATATACACGAGTACCAAGCTAAAGATGTTTTAAGAAAATTTGGAGTCTCTACCCTTAAAGGTAAAATTGTAAATACTCCCGAAGAAGCAGTAGCCGCTGCAAAAGAAATCGGTGGATCAGTTTGGGTTGTAAAAGCCCAAATTCACGCCGGTGGCCGCGGCAAAGGTGGCGGGGTTAAAATCGCTAAAACTTTAGATGAGGTTCGTGATTTAGCAAAAAAAATATTAGGTATGACATTAGTGACCCCCCAAACAGGGCCTGAAGGTAAAAAAGTACATAAAATTTTTATCGAAGCCGGTTGTAATATCGCAAAAGAATATTACGTGGCTTGTTTGATCGACCGCGCAACAGGACGTGTTGCGATGATGGCTTCATCTGAAGGCGGCATGGATATCGAAGAGGTCGCTGAACACAATCCAGGTGCAATTAAAAAAGTTGATATTGATCCAACTGTTGGTTTAGGTGCATGGCAAGCGCGCGAATTAGCATTCGCGATTGGCATGTCGCCAGAAGTCGTCAATAAAGCCGTTAAATTTATGATGGGTCTTTACGAGGCTTTCATTAAACACGATTGTTCGATTGCTGAAATTAACCCACTAGTTGTAACTAAAGAAAATGATGTTATTTGTTTAGACGCAAAAATGAATTTCGATTCAAACGCGCTTTATCGTCAGCCATCGATTGTTGAAATGCGTGACTTCAATGAAGAGGACCCCACTGAAGTTGAGGCCTCTAAGTTTGATTTAGCTTTTATTAAATTAGATGGAAACATTGGTTGTTTAGTCAATGGTGCTGGTCTTGCGATGGCAACTTTAGATATTATTAAACTACATGGTGCAGCTCCTGCGAATTTCTTAGACGTTGGCGGTGGGGCTAACAAAGAAAAAGTAACTAATGCCTTCAAAATTATTTTAAAAGATCCAAATGTTAAAGGTATCTTAGTCAATATTTTCGGTGGAATCATGAAATGTGACGTGATCGCTGAAGGCGTAATTGCGGCCTCTAAAGAAGTTGGTTTGAAAGTTCCATTAGTTGTTCGTTTAGAAGGTACAAATGTTGAATTAGGTAAAAAAATTCTCGCCGATAGTGGTTTAAATATTATTCCGGCAAATGATTTAACTGATGCTGCTAAAAAAATAACGGCTGCGATTAAATAAGGAAATAAAATGGCAATATTAATTAATAAAAATACAAAAGTTCTATGCCAAGGTTTAACAGGATCACAAGGATCATTTCATTCTTTACAGTGTAAAGCTTACGGCACTCAAATGGTCGCAGGCGTTACTCCTGGTAAAGGCGGAACTATTCATGAAGGTATTCCGGTTTTTAATACTGTGAAAGAAGCTAAACAAAAAACGGGTGCTACTGTTTCAATGGTATTTGTTCCACCAGCGTTTGCTGCGGATTCAATTATGGAAGCAGTTGATGCTGAACTCGATTTAGTGATTTGCATCACCGAAGGCATTCCTGTTTTAGACATGGTTAAAGTTAAACAGTACATGCAAGGCAAAAAAACTCGTTTAATTGGACCAAACTGTCCCGGGGTAATTACACCTGACGCTTGTAAAATTGGAATTATGCCAGGCCATATTCATAAAGCGGGTCGCATTGGTGTTCTATCTAGGTCTG
>JANOOI010000086.1:0-9654 GCA_031421235.1 Bdellovibrio sp. | reverse complement strand
TGGACTAGATGCAGCCGATTTGAAACATGCTTCAGAAAACGAAATGAGCATCGTGTGGTCCCCATTTTCAAATCTATTATTATATGGTGAAACTTTAAATGTGAAACAAGCTTTAGATCACAATATTAATTTAACTTTAGGTTCTGACTGGAGTCCTTCAGGTTCTAAAAATTTATTGGACGAAGTTAAAATCGCAAAATCTTATTTACAAAAAAGCGACCGCCGTGTTGTTTCTGATCGTCTTCTTTATAATATGCTGACGATTAACCCGGCTAAAGCATTAAAATTAGATCATAAAATCGGACAACTTGAAGAAAACTATTTAGCTGACATCGTGGCTTTTAGATTAAAAAGCAAAAGAATAAATCCCTACACGCAGATTATTGATTCAGAAGTCTCTGACATTCAATTTGTAATGGTCGGCGGAGAATTGAAAATCGCTCAAAAAGCTATTGGCAAAAATGAAATGAATGCTGATTATTTAATTACAAAAAAGGATAATATTAGCTGTGAATCTGAAAAACTAATAATGACTATGAATACACCAATTAAAATGTCTGATCTTGAGAAAAATCTACTAAGCATTTTTCCAAAATTAGATGCTGTCACAGGTTGTAATGATCAAAATTACAAAGATGTTCGTTTAAGTGTTTTCAATGAAGGCTGGGGCCAAAGTTTAAGCCCCCTGTCTATGACAGAAAAAAAGAATTTTGATGTTTTAGAAAATCAACTTATGATGATCAATCAAAACTAAATTGCACATTATTTTTAAAGACATTAAATGATTTCATGTATTCATTTTTGTCTTCTTGTAACGGATTATAAATTTCAGAAACATGTGCTGGATATTTCTTAAAATCGACCCACATTGGTGCTTGAAACTGATAGTAGTCGCCGTTCCAAACTTTCTTTTTTGTTTTTTCTGTAGCCATCCATTCAAAAGCTCTGTGCGCCCGTGATCCACTTGTCCCCATCCACCAGCGCGTGTGCACAGGCAAATCTTCGCGTGGAATACTTGTTAGCTCACCTTTATATTTTCCCTTTGCATACCGACCTAAAGCTTTTGCGATAATTTCTGCATCAAGCTGCCATTGCTTGATATGTAATTTTTCACTGGGGTGTTCAAGATGAAAGACCTCTATTTGTTTTGATAATTTATATTCTTTTATCGCTTTTTCGGCAAATTCGCCAATTGTGATCACAACTTCAGTCTTTTTTTGTTTTAAAACCTCATCAAGAATGGCTTTGCGAACTTTAATCACTTGCGGATGAAGCACGATATCTTCAACTTTTGAAATCTCTAAATCAGATGTATCAACTGGTAAAGTTCGAATAATCAGATAATTATTTTTTACATTTAAATTATTTAAATAACTTTGAAGTTGTTGCCCACCGGTTCCCGTGTAAGCCCTTGCTGAAAATAAATCATCATTAGATTCTTGATCGGCTAAAATCACAACTTCTGGATTTTCAGGACGGCCTCTGTATATCGGGCCAAAACCGAATGAATTATCTTGAGTCACACCTAAAGAATTAAAGTCGGGCCAACCACCGACTGTTAAACCCATAAACACATTTGCAAAACGACCTGGGCCCGGGTCATACTGCCTTCGTCCTTTTTCTGATTTTGGGCTTTCGTAAGGCACATCATTATCAGTCATTTTGACTTCCGATTTTAAATCAGGTGGCTCGTTGTAACTCAAAAGAATTTTTTTAACTAACATCGGGTCTTCATTAAAATCACAGCGACCTGTTTCAGGTAATCTTAAAGCATTGTTGTAACAACCTTTTGCCGAAAAAAGCTGAATACCTTCAGCACCGCGGCGATTTGTTGATGTCCCACTGTGTCCCATTCTCCAATTCGTACCGTATGCAAAATCACGAAACGGTATTCCTGCATCTTTATAATCAAATTCTTTTGAAAAATCGGGCTGACTATCTGGCTGTAACCAGTTCGTATCTTTTTGCATCAAATCAGCAACGATCTGTGCACGCTTAGCAAACTTAACTCGTAATGAATTGGTCGCATCTGTGCCGCCATTGCGCTGGCTGGCTGCACCTGGATGCATAAGGCCTATCGCTTTCACCCCTGGCAAGATCGCTGAAGCATCACAATATGTATCCATCAATTGGCCTTTAGAACATTGGCCACCGTGTGATTTAATCCATGTGATTAATGAATCTTGCCCTGCAGAACCAACACCAATAACCAAACGTAAAGTATTTTTATTTTGATCTTTCATGTAATCAAACATGCGATGACGATGCCGTACGATAAGACTGTTTTGATCTTGCGCTAACCAGAACAAAGTTTTCGATCTAATCTCTTTGGCTTTTTTTGTTTCTTCAGAATCACCTTCTTCAATACGTTCACCGTATTGACCTGTGATGGTATAAGAAAAAGTATTCATGAATAAATAGCTTTTATTCACGCCAAAATAATTAATAAAATTTTGCATTTTTGTTCCCGTTGAACCCGTAAAAGTTCTGTTAGAAACATTTTCATCTTGCGCACCTTCTTGGCCTATGACAAAAACCTTTACACTTTCAGACGTTAGACGACCGCGGTACCACATGGGTCCAACGATCCAACGGAACTTTTCTTTACCATCGTCTTTAATTCCTGCTTTTTTAGAGGCCTCTTGATAAATGGCTTTTCCATAGGCTCTGTAATTCGGAGTTTCAGCAAACAGATCAGGCCATTTTGAATCCTTTGGTGCACCAGCGTCGTATTCGGCTGGGGACCCCCGTTGTTCACTGTAATAAGCTGATTTGATAATTTCAATTTGTTGAGTCGTTCCTTCATCGGAACCTGGCGTTCGGTTTGTTTGATTCTTCTGATAAACACATGAAGACACGAATAAAATGATAATCAATAAACGAATATATAGGGTCATAATAAACCTTTCGTTGGTTACCCTTTTATTTTGATTGATCAGCCTATAAAAAACAGTCCAGATCCACACTGACCTGGACCTTCCACTGACGAGACAGCAAAAAACGACCTGCTGTTCATGTTTTAGTCAGTGCTAAAGTGCTAAAAACTAATTGATTCATTTTGAGACCGACATGCGTTTGGCCTTTGTTTCGCTATAGAATGATTTAGAGGTACGTCTATGTTGAAACTGAAATACAGAGCTATAGCACTTGCAATGACAACAACGCTAATTATCGGGGTTCAGGCTATGGCGGCAGCTCCGTCTAACTACTGCGCTTTGAACAACACGACAGGTGAAATCTCTGGAAAAAATATAGATACAAAGTATAACCTAGCTTCTGTCTCAAAAGTTTTTACGACTTACTGGGCGGCAAAGACCAAAGGCCTAGATTACAGATACCCGACACAAATCTATTTAACTGATTTAGGTCAAGACCTTTACGACGTGCATTTGCGTGGATCTGTTTATCCTTATTTTGATCGATCAATGCTTTATTTTTTAATTAGCGAATTAAACAAACGTGGCGTCAAAAAAATTAACAATTTGACCTATGATGAAAATTTCGAATACGCGACAGCTGTTCGGACTAATAAAGACCTAGCACATTCCAACGGATCACAAACTGAAACAGAAATTATGCGTGCACTTCGTCATGATGTGACTAGTCTTCCAAAAGGTTACAAAATTTTTGCTGGAAAAGCAAAATCCGTCGTCGATGTCAATTTGGTTTCATCTGCTCAACTTAAAGTTAAAGAAATTCATGCTCAGTCAATGCAAGTTTTTAATCAAGCTACGACAACTTCTAATTTTACTTTGTACTCTTCACCAATGCATAGAATATTAAAAGAAATGAATCGAAATTCACATAATTTCGCAGCTGATAAAATTTATGAAGTTCTTTCAAGAACAGGAACTTTCAAAGATTTCATGACTAAGAATTTAAAGATTAGTGAAAATGAGTTTAGTTTTTATAACGGTTCTGGTTACCCAGAAATGATAGCCGGGCAAAAAGCATACAATAAATCTACATGTAGAGTTGTCGCAACGATGACCCAAGACTTATATAAAGTTTCTGCGGCTCAAGGTTACGGACTTCGCTATGTCTTGCCAGTTGCAGGTCGTGATGCAGATCTGGACGGCGACAGCACAGTTTCAAATCTTTATTCAAATCAAATGACAAATGGTTCTTTGGTTGGAAAAACAGGCACGATTGACAATACAATCGCACTTGGCGGAGCAATGCTAACAAGCGAAGGACTGATCTTTTTTCATATGGGTGTCAAAAATAATAATAGTTATAACGATCGACAAAATTCATACGGAGTGATCAGATCTTTTTTAACAACAACGATCAAACAGCACGGTGGAAAAGACACAATTAATGACTACCAGCCAACACCTTTTGTTCCGTTCGACGAACAATCAGTTAAATAGCAGGTAATGACTAATGGCTATATTAATCTAAGCAAATAATTTTTTAAAGAAGCTTTTAACAGTTCCTAACACACCAGCTGAACTTGGTGTGTTTCTGCGTCTGTAGTTATTTTCTGTATTCGGTCTGTGTGGGCGTGAAATTTGTTTTGCAGCCCCGTTTGGTTTCTGATTTTTTTGAAACTTATTTTTTGAATTGGACTGCGCATCCTTCGCTTGATGATCTTTTTTAACACCCTGCTGATCGCTGCGCTGAAGAGGTTGGTGTGGACGCGATTTGGCTGGTCCCGCTGTGCCCGCAGAAGTTACCGCTGCAGGTCCTGATCTTTGTGGACGTGGGCCGCTACCGCCACTACCACCACTAAAATTGTTTTTACTTTGTGATCGGTCCTGTGGTCGTTCATTTTTATTGAAGGGTTTTTTGTAACTAAATTCAGATTGAGCCATATGTTTAAATTCTTTCACTAAATCAGTATCTTCTAAATACTGAATATCGATTTTATTTTTTGTGTACTCTTCAATACGGTAAAGCGATTCAACATCTTTTTCACTGACTAATGAAAAAGCTTTACCTTCTTGTCCTGCGCGGCCAGTTCGACCAATACGGTGAACGTAAGATTCACAATCCTGTGGTAATTCATAATTAATAACTAGATCAACATTTAAAATATCTAAACCACGTGCTGCCACATCAGTTGCGACCATCACATTTTGATTATTGATTTCTTTAAATTTAGAAATCACTTGGTTACGTTGTGTTTGTGACATCAAACTTGAAATTCCCATTGCCGGAATTTGATTAGATGTCAGAAAATGAGCGATACGATCAACATTGTTTTTAAAATTTGTAAAAATAATTGTTTGCGTCGGATTTTCTTTTTTAAAAATGGATAATAAATGCTGTGGTTTTTCATCGTTACCGACATGAAAAATTGCATCTTTCACGTTATCAGCTTTTGCGACATCTTTAGAAATATTAATTTCAACCGGTTCAGAACCAAATTGGTAGGCTGTATTAAGAACATCGAAATTTAATGTCGCACTGAAAACTAAAAACTGACGATTGCGTTCAATGCGACTTAAAATATAAGTCATGTCATCTTTAAAGCCCATATCAAACATACGATCAGCTTCATCAAAAACAATCGCTTTAACTTTTTTAAAATCAACAAAGTGTTCTTTATAAAGATCGATTAAACGGCCTGGTGTTGAAACAATAAATTGTAAGTTGCCTGCTAAGGCTTCTTTTTGTTTTTCATAACCTGTTCCACCGTACAGTGGATAGGATTTTAATCCACATCCAACAGTTAATTTTTCAACGTTTTCATGAATTTGATCTGCTAATTCGCGGGTAGGAACTAAGATAAGGATTGTATTAAAAGCTTTCCAATCTTTAAACGCGCGTTCGTGTCCTGGTTCTGTTTCTGCTTTAAGAATTCTTTCAATCAATGGGATCAAAAACGCCGCTGTTTTCCCCGTGCCAGTTTGGGCTAAACCCGCCACATCTTGACCACTCACAATAGGTAAGAAGGCCTGATCTTGTATCGGTGTTGTGTCCGTGTAACCAAGTGTTTGAATGGCAGCGTATAAACGGCTATCTAAGCCTAGATCTGAGTACTTCATGGATTTATACTGATACTATACTGGCAAACGAGTGCAACTCTTTTTATCCGTATAGCCTGTCTTTGACAACTATTGGATTAATTCATAGGCAATCATTTATGCATTTAAGCCCTATGTTTTTGTGCAAAGTCTCTGAAGCAAGTCACAAACTCCTCAAACTTTTCATAATGCACCCAGTGCCCAGCTCCGGCGATTTCTACACCTTGAATGTTGGAGTTTAAAGCCAGCATTTTATCAAAGGTTTCTTTTTTAAAAAGATGTGATTTTTCGCCACGTATAAGTAAAACTGGCATTTTAAACTGGCTGATTTCTATCCAGTAATTATTGCGATGTCCTTCTCTGACTATTTCTAAGATAGCCTCTTTAAGAAATCTCCAATCGTAATTTCCGTTTGGCTTTTCTTCTAAATTAGCTTGTAAAAAAAGAGATAAAACTGTGGGTGGTTCTTTGGCTGGAAACTTTTTAAGAAATTCGTTTGCAAAAAAGTTTTTGCTCGCGGCTTTATCAACAAACGGAGTTGGGATTCCGTCTAACATATTTTTATAATAATCTTGCATGTTCGGGTCTGCATCTGGGCCCATATCTTCGATCGTTAATGTTTTTACTTTATGTGGATATAAATTGGCGAACACCATGACATTACGCCCGCCCATTGAATGCCCAACCAAGTGAAATTCATCCCAACTCAATTCAGTTGTTATCTTGTCTAGATCTTCAGCGAAATCTTTAGGACTGTAGCCCGTTTCTGGCTTAAACGAACGGCCATGACCACGCTGATCGTAAATAAGGCATTGGAAATCATTTTCAAGTCGATTAGCAATTTTACGCCAATTTGCTGCAAATGCCATCAATCCATGGACGAAAACAATCCGCTGTTGGCTGTTGGTTCCTAAAATAGAATAATGAAAATGCTCTAAATGACCCATAACTTCACTAAGTACTCGACTGGAAGCAGAACCTCAATTAAAAAAATAGAACATGTCGAAAGAAAAACAGCAAATTGAACACTACAAAACCATTCTTAAGAGCGCGTATCAAAATATTGATCCGCAAGCGATCGGAATTATTAAACGACTGAAAGACAACGGCTTTGATGGATATCTTGTTGGCGGCGGTGTTCGTGATTTATTAGTTGGATTAAAGCCTAAAGATTTTGATATTGCGACCAATGCTTTACCCAATGTCATTAAAAGAAAAGTTCCACATTGTTATATCATCGGACGAAGATTCAAGCTGGTTCATGCAAAACGCGGCGATAAAATTTTTGAAGTGGCCACATACCGCCGCGAAGCCACCCAAGAAGAATTGGAAGCCACTGAATTTAATGAAGCTACTTTTACTGAAGAAAATTTCTTTGGAACTCTTGAAGAAGATTCTTTTAGACGTGATTTTACTATAAATGCTTTATTTTACGATCCCCTTTCAGAAGAACTGATAGATCACTGCGCTGGCCTTGAAGATATTTCACAACAAACGCTGCGCATGATCGGTGATCCCACTGAAAGAATCAAAGAAGACCCAATCCGTATTTTGCGCGCTTTAAGATTATCACAAAAATTAAATTTTAAAATTGAAACCAATTTAAGAACCGCCATTCATGAACACTACTTAGAATTACAACGTTCGGTTTTACCGCGCCGTCGCGAAGAATGGCTTAAAATATTTAGACTTGAAAAACCTGATTTAGCACTTTGGGAAATGTATGATTTAGGTTTATTTAGAGCCGTCATTCCAGCTTTTGATGAAATCTGGGCTGACGCAAACAAAGTCGAAGAATTTTTAAGCTTTCACCGCCGCTTCAGAATCGCCGATATTGATTTTGCTGATCCCATTGAATTGTTCGCAGCTATTTTATATTCTTTTTTAATCACTCAGTATGGTTACGGTTTCAATATTCTAGAGGTTTCTGAAAACACTCGTTTCCAAATTTTCTGTAAAGACGAATTAGGCGTGTTTAAAGCCGAAGTGATAACAATCGTTCACGCCATCGAAATGATTCAAAGTTTATCCCGCCAAGAATTTTATTTGAAAAAAGGTGATCGTCGTAGACGTGCTTTTTTAAATAACCAGCATTTTGATCTGGCTTTAAAATTAGGGATTATGTCGGGCGAATTAAGTTCACATGACTATTTATTTTGGCTAAAGGAAAAAGAAGATAGCTTTACTGAACCTGTTTAGTCTTTGAGAATTAATTGGCATGAATGTCGCAATGTTTGTTTTATAGAACAAAACAATGGTCAAAAGGAGACTACATGATCAAATTTATTATCGTATCAATAACAATGCTGCTAACAATGACAGCATATTCACAATCGAATTGTGCATCAAGCTGTTCAAGTGAATGTATGCGCCTTGCTGAACAAGTTATTAGAAATTGTGGTGGCAATAATCAACCAGCACCTCGTCCGCCGCCAGTTTCACAAAGAACAACTCTTTACAATTCTGATAGTTGTTCAAATGATGTTATCGCGTTTCTTTCTCCAACGACGAACTGCTCGTCTTTAACTTCAAGTAAAAGAACTTGGGGTGTTAGCATTCAGGGTCAATGTCATGATATTAGCGACATGAGTTCAGATAACGCCTGTTTGCTTTTCAAAGCTGCTAGTAATTTTAATTCGACTTTTCTTTACAATAATGACAGGTGTGAAGATAGAGACCTCATTGCTGTCGTTGACGAAAACACTGCATGCAGTTCACTATCGGCTGTAACAAGCAAAAGGGTCTGGGGCGTCAAAATTGATGGTCAGTGTTTTGATATTAGCGATCGCAATTTCACAGAGGCCTGTGAAGCCTTGAAAAACGGAAACATACCAAATCAACTTTCGAGATAACTAACCCAATAATTCAATCGCAGCGCTGGTAATACTAGCGCTATCCATTTTATGCTTTTGGTAAAGTTCAATCGCGTTGTAAGCACTTTGTCCGAATTCACCATGCACACCCAGTGATTTCATTGAAATAAATTCGCCGGCTTGAACACATTGATGACTGATAAACGACCCTAATCCTAATTTTACTTGGTGATCTTCAACCGTCACAATGCGGCCTTCACATTTTTTGATTAAAGGCTTTAGCGTTTGCATATTTACATTATTCAAACAATTTAAATTCACAACGATTGATCCAACACTTTTCTTTTCAAGTTGTTGACTGGCTTTTATAGCCTCGCCCACCAATGATCCGGTGGTTAACAACATTACGTTTTTTGCGCCGATTATGTGACTGCGTATAACTTGAGGTTCGAAAGTTTTGTAATTTAGTTTATTTGTATCCGTTGAAAAAGTTTTCGGGAAATTTTCACGCCCTAAAAAGAAAATCGCTGAATGTGGAATTTTTCCTGATTCTCTTTGCTTAGCAAAATTTTCTAAAACTTCTGTCATGATCATTTCAGCTTCTTCGCTGGTTGATAGTGAATACAAATCTACACCAGGGATCGTCGCTAACATCGACATGTAACTTAAGGCCTGATGGGATGCTCCGTCGGCTGCATCTTGAAAACCCGTATGCGAAAAAACTCCTACGATCGGAGCTTCTGATAACATCGCCATTGTGATTGGCAATGCGCCCTTGGTTACACCGAACTGGGCAAAAGTATCAACGACAGGAATGTAGCCCTGCTTTGATAGGCCTGCCGCCGTAGAAATCATATTGCTTTCGGCAA
>JANOOI010000085.1:0-2500 GCA_031421235.1 Bdellovibrio sp. | reverse complement strand
GTTTCGCAAGAAGTTATCGATCAGCAAAATCAATATATACAAAAGCATAAAAATCTTTGCCAATAAATTTATGCAATCTATAGAAACGGAACTGTAATGAAAATAGAAGTGATATCGACAATTTTTTTAGCTTTAGCTTTGATACACAGTTTTATTGCACCATTTTTTGCTAAATTATCAAAAAAATATCCAGAAAGTTCAGCCCGAGAATCTTTTTTTCATTTATTGGCTGAAGTTGAGGTTGTTTTTGGTTTTTGGGCTTTTGTATTTTTAGTAACTTGGTTTTTAATTGACGGGCCGACAGCAGTTATTAATTATCAACAGTCTTTGCAAATGACCGAACCCCTTTTTGTATTCTGTATCATGATTTTAGCCTCGACAAGGCCTATTGTAAGTCTTGCAAGACAGGTTTTATTATCACTTTGTAAAGTACTTAATAAAATTATTCCAGTTGATGAAAAATTAATTCAAGTTTTTGTTTTATTAGGAATTGGGCCGTTGATGGGTTCGCTGATCACTGAACCAGCGGCCATCACAATATTAGCTTTATTAATTTATCGAATGATTAATACAGATGATGAACAATTACTTTATCCTATTTTAGCTTTGTTATTTGTGAATGTTTCCATTGGTGGAGGCCTTACGCACTTCGCTGCGCCGCCTATTTTGATTGTGGCTGAAAAATTTGGCTGGGGATTAAAAGATGTATTTATTAATTTAGGTGAAGCTGTTATTTGTGCTGTGTTAACTAATGTTATTTTATTTGTATTTATATTTAAAGAAAAAATTAAAAAAGGCTTACTGCCATTAAAAAATGACCAGTATTTTATTCCTCATTGGGTAACGGCTAGCCATGTGTTGTTTTTAATTTTAGTCGTTTTAAGCTCCCACTATGAAAAAGTTTTTATGGGTTTATTTTTGATATTTATAGGTCTTACGACAGTCACAAAAAAGTATCAAGACGGGCTAAAATTTAAAGAAGGTTTTTTAGTAGCTTTTTTCTTAGCGGGACTTATTGTTTTTGGCTCACTTCAAAAATGGTGGCTAACACCCATTTTAACATCAATTCAAGATACAACTTTGTATTTTGTTTCAACAGCGCTGACTGCTGTGACTGATAATGCGGCTTTAACTTTTTTAGGATCACAAGTCGAAGGTTTAAGTGAAACTTCAAAGTGGGCTATGGTTTCCGGGGCCATCAGTGGCGGCGGCTTAACGATTCTGGCCAATGCACCTAATCCTGCAGGGTTTTCGATATTAGGTCCTAAATTTAAAAACGGCGCATTAAATTCTTTAAAATTATTTATTGCGGCATTGCCGCCAACGATTATTACAGTGATTTACTTTATGCTGCTCGGAAATTTTTAGCTGTTATTCATCTAATAAAAAAAGCTAATGGATTAAACCATTAGCTTTTCGTCGAAGTTAAAACTTTAAAAAAACTAGTAAGTTTTTTTAGTTTCTTCTTTTTTAGTTTCAACAGTTGTTTTAACGTCAGTAGCAGTTGCTTTAGCATCAGCTTTTACTTCAGTTGCAGTTGTTTTTACTTTTTTAACAACTTTTTTAACAGTTGCTTTAGTAGCTTCAGCAGTTGTAGGTGCTGTAGCAGGTGCAGTCGTTGTTGTTTCAGTAGTAGTCGTAGTCGTAGCAGTTGTTGCATGGTTAGCTTTATTATCAGCTTGCGCAGACATAGTTAGTGCTAATGCAGCAACGATTGTTAATAGTTTCATGAGGACTCCTTTTGTTATTTGTGCGAGCCAAGACATTTGGTTCGCTAATTCAGTTGTTGTCATCGTGGTCCTGTTTAAGATTGAAGTAAATGATTTTTATAAATCGACATGGTGCTTATTTTGTCTGAGATTTAGTCTTGAATTGAGTTTTATACTGTAATTTGATTTGCGGCCAAAACAGACTGATCACAGATAAAGCAATCAAGCTAAAGGAAAAAGCAGCATTTTGACCAATTTTTTCACTAAAAATAAAATAGGCAAGGACAGAAGCAATCACGGGTTCAATCAGTTTTCCACAAGTCATAAGACTAATATTCATGTGTTTAACTAAATAGGTAAAACTGAGGTGTCCAATCAAAGTTGAGATTAAAACAACACCAGCTAAGGCCACCCATGAAATAGGGTTGTAATCAAAAAACTCAGCCTGCGTAATAAGACTTATGCCTAAAAAACAAATAGCCGTGAACGAGTACTGGACGCAGGCGTAATTGATATTATCCATTGTTTGCCGTGCTTGTTTGCTAGTTAACATGTAGGCGGCATAGAAAAAGGCCGATGTCAGAGCGATCAAGTTTCCGAAACTTTGTTCGGCTGATAAGGCGAATGAATCCGAAAACAACAATATGATGCCAGCCAAAGCCACAAAGTATGAAATAACAATCCGAATGCTTATTTTTTCTTTAAAGAAAAGATAACCTCCCAAAGAGGCCCAGATAGGGTTGCTAACGAATAGGATCATCATATTGGCTACTAAAGTATTTTTTGCAGCG
>JANOOI010000084.1:0-4163 GCA_031421235.1 Bdellovibrio sp. | reverse complement strand
GTTTTTTAAGCTCTAGATCAAAATATTCATCTTTCAAGTCATCTAATAAGGGATGCCCTACAAATTCATTGGGCACTTGATACCGGTCATAAAAATCTTTTTCAAAAGGTAAAATCACAAAAACTTTATCACAGTTTTTTTTGATTTGATGAACCCGACTTTGTCGCCAAGCCCAGATCTGCGGTGATATGTAATAAAAAACTTTAATCCCAGTTGAGACCATTTTTTTCTTAAGTGTTCCAGCTAAGCGTAAATTAAAATCGGGATAATCTAACAACAAGACGAAATCGGGTTTTTGGGAAACAGCTTCATCAACTAACTGATTAAAAATTTTTTTAAGATCGTTGTAGTGCTTCAGAACTTCAACTAATCCAACGACTGCCATATCTTCAGAGTGACCAATTCTACGCATGCCATGATCTTCCATGGATTTTGTGCCTACACCGAAAATTTCTACTTCAAAATTAACACTTTTCCAGTATTGCATAATTTGTAAAGCGTACTGAGCACTGGATGCTTCTGCTGCGATGATCATGATTTTTGGTTTATTTGCTAAAACTAATTTTTCGACCATTAATGGTCTTTCTTTCGGTGATTAATTTTTTCGATGATTGTTTCAATCATTTTTAAAGCCGTGCTGGCCTCTTCTCCAGTGATCGCCACAGGTTTATGTTGTAAAACTGCATCGATAAAATGATTGATCTCAAGCTGTAAAGCATCCACTTTTTCAACATTAAACAATTTTACTTCATGATAAGGATTGTCTTTCAGGGCTGTTAAAATTTCGCCCTCAAGTGTGGCTGTATTCAAATAAATCGACCTAGTTTTTTGAATGGCACGGTAATTTCTTGATATAAAGGGGTGAATTCGTGAATTATTGATTGTCACTTGTAGACCCGATTTTAAAATAAGTCTGACTGAAGCATCATCAATTGTGGGCTGAATAAATTGTGATCCTTGGCCTTCAAAACTGACGACTTCAGATTTAAAAATAAAATTAATCAAATCTAAATCATGAATCATTAAATCATGCAATACGCTGACATCAGCACCGCGCAGACGAAAAGGCGCTAATCGGTTGATTTCAAAATATGTTGTTTGATCTGCAGAATCTTTAATAATGTTATAAGCAGGATTAAATCTTTCAATATGCCCAACAGAAAAAACCACATTATTTTTTATTGCTAAATTAGCGAGTTCAAAACCTTGTGCGCTAGTTGCAGCAATAGGTTTTTCAACCAAAGTCGGAATTTTATTTTTCAAAAAGTGCAATGCTAAATCATAGTGCGCCTGCGTAGCTGCAGCGATTGTGACAAAATCAACATTTTTAGTGACTTCATCTAAATCTTGGAAAGCTTTAACCGATAGTTCAGCAGCGATTTTTTCGGCCTGAGGTTTATGAAAATCATAAACTCCGACTAGATTAGCTGCCTGAGAGGCCTGAATTTTCTGAGCATGAAATCGACCTAAATATCCAACTCCAACAACAGCGCCTCTTAGTTTTTTCATATTTATTCGTCCTGATTTGCAGAACCCACCGGACCACGGTGAATAGCGATTCCACGTTTTGATGATTTTACAAAATGAATCAGCGCATTTATGTTTTCAGACAACTGGCATTCACTTTGAATTCTGGCCAAAGCTTCGTCAACAGTGCCTTTACCCATAATAATAATACGTATGGCTTTATGCACATTAGCTACTTCTTCTTTTGAAAAACCTTTACGAAGAAGACCCACTTTATTTGTGGCCCTAACAACTGCATAGTTCCCTTGGGCTCTTGAAAAAGGCAGAATATCTTTGTTCACGATACTAGAACCAGCCACAAACGAATAACGACCAATTTTTGAGAATTGATTAAAAGCACAGACCCCACCGATGACGACATTATCCTCAACTTCGCAGTGACCACCAAAGTGAGAATTATTAGCCACAATAACATTGTTTCCGATTTTACAGTCATGTCCAACATGGGAATAAGCCATAAAGTAACAATTATTCCCAATCACTGTAGATCCATCACCTTTTGATGTCGCTAAATTGAATGATGTGAATTCACGGATCACATTGTTATCGCCGATAATTAATTTTGTGGGTTCAGATTTATAACTGATATCTTGCGGCGGGCCGCCAATGACAGCCCCGGGTGATATACGATTATTTTTACCAATTTCAACGATTCCGTATTTAGACCCAATCGTTGCATGTCCTTCAATAAAAGTTCCGCGGCCAATTTTGACTGTGCCTTGAATATTGCAGTAAGGGCCGATTTCAACATCATCTTCAATAACTACATTTGTTGATATAATGCTCGATGGATGAATTTTCATAAAAGACTATTTTTCTTTATCAAAAGCTTTAATCACGTCTTCAGTTAAATCAGCTTCAGCCGCAGCGTAAAGTACGATTTGTGCATTTTGATTAGATTGAATCACTAAAGTTAAACCTTTTTCTTTAGCGATTTTTTCGATCACTTTTTTCATCTTTTCAACAATAGGCGCCAATAATTCAGCTTCTTTTTTTGCTAAATCAGACTGGGCTTTGCCAGCAGTTTGATTAAACTTAGACATTTCTTCTTGTAATTCTTGCGCTTTTTTAGCGAAAGCCTCTTCAGATAAAACGGAACGTTTCTTTTCGATGTCTTCACGCATTTTTTCGATATCGGCTTTTTTCTTTTCTAATTCTTTATTTTTCTTTTCAGCATCTTTAGTCATGTCTAATTTAGCTTTTTTTCCAGATTTTGATGTTTGAATTGCTTTTTGAATATCAACGTAGGCCATTTTAAATTCAGCTTGTGCATTCAGCGTTAAAGCTAAGACTGCTGTAAAAATCATTTTTGTTAATGTTGTGTTTTTCATCTAAAACTCCTTTAATTGTTTTAATATCTTTTAATTTATTTATAAACTAAAACGGCGGTCCAATTGAGAACTCAAAATTAACTGAGTTATCATTAAAGTCATCCGTTTGCATTGGCCATCCCCATTCGAATCGTAACAATCCCAAAGGTGATTGCCATCTGAAACCAATACCAAAATCACTTAAAAATTTTGATGATGTAATTTCGTCTTCAGCTTGACCTAAATCGTAAAATGTAACACCTGTTAACCCAGCTTCCTTAATTAAAGGAAATTGTAATTCTGTTTGAAACAACACTTGTTTTGTTCCACCAACAATTAGATTCGCTAGGCGTCTCTTCTGCTCTGCTGTTGCATTCGCATTATGAAACGGAGAACCTGGTGTGCCTATAGCATTAAAACGTTGTTGTGAAAAAGCTCTTTTGCCGATTGAAGAAGTCCCGAATCCGCGCAGTGTGTATGGTCCGCCTAATTGATATGTTTCTGAAAACGGAACTGAGCCATCACTTTCAAGTGGTTGTATGTTTGAGTAAGACAAATTGTTTCTCCAAACAACGTCCCAAAATAAATTGTAGAAAAACCTGAAACGCCCAGAAAATTCTTGATAACGGAGGTCTCCGCCTAAACCCGTTCGTTCATAGCTAACATCGGTGTAAATGCCTTTTGATGGAGAAAACCGATCGTTCCTTGTGTCGTATTCTAAAGTTGTTTGTAGCGCAGATGTCACACCCTGTGCTGTATCTAAAGGGTAAATTAAAGGGTCGGTATTTTCATTGGCAAATAAATCTGTTTTATCTAAACGATAGCGAAGATACGCCCGTGTGTAGTCTCCATAAACAGGATGACCAAAGCGAATATTTCCACCGGATTTACGAATATCGTAGTTAATTCTTTGTTTGTTTTCTAAATAGAATAGATCAAAACCCGATGACCATTTCGTGTCGTAAAAATAAGGATCAGTTAAACTGAGTTTATAATCTTGTCTAAATTTGGCAGCATCAATTCTGGCTTCAAGTGACTGACCTAAACCTCTGAAGTTATTTTGCTGAATTGACCCACCTAAGCTGAAGCCTTGTGAGTTACCGTAAGCGGCAGTTAACTGGATTTGTCCTGTATTCCGTTCTTTCACCACGATTTCGATATTCAGCTGGTCAGGTTTTTCCGGCGGCGTACTGGTTTTAAAATTAACTTCCTCAAAAAATCCAAGACGCTGAATGTTTTCTAACGACTGACGCTTGCGGGTTTCGTTATACAGCTCGCCTTCTTCAATTTTTAATTCACGACGTAAAACTTTGTCTCTGGTCTTGG
>JANOOI010000083.1:0-4473 GCA_031421235.1 Bdellovibrio sp. | reverse complement strand
TTTGCAAGGCTTATTGAAAAATTAGGTGTTAAATTAGATCAAGCTCAGTTGACTAGTAAAAACGTTGCAGCTGTTATCATAACAGCGCAGCTGCCACCTTTTGCGAAAGCTGGAAACCCTTTAGATATTACAGTTAGCGCTGTTGGTGATTCAGCGTCATTAGTGGGCGGAACATTATTACAAACCCCGCTTCGTGCGGGTAATGACCAGATTTTTGCTGTGGCCCAAGGTGCAGTTTCAGTATTAGGGGACGGCAAAGATATACACACAACTGTTGGTCGAGTTCTTAACGGCGCTATGATTGAACGCGATATTCAAGCGGATTTTTCTTCACGAAAAATGTTTCGAATGACATTGCACAACCCAGATTTTACAACGGCGGCACGGACTATTTTGACTGTGAATCGTGAATTAGGTGGCCAATATGCTTCTGCAAAAGACGCAGGAACAATTGATATCGTGACTCCACCAAATTACGAAAATAAAGGTGTTGAATTGATGGCAACAATCGAAGCCATCGAAATTAATCCAGATCAAAAAGCACGGGTTGTGATTAATGAAAAAACGGGAACTATTGTTATCGGTGAAAAAGTTAAAATTTCAAAAGTGGGTTTAAGCCATGGCAACATTAGTTTAAAAGTTGTCGATGAGAAAACAAAAAAAATGACTCCAGTTGATGATAAAATGGCCTTGCTAGACACTGGTGCTAATGTTGGTGATCTTGTACAAGCATTGAATAAACTGGGTGTTTCACCAAAAGACTTGATTGCTATTTTACAGTCAATCAAAGCCGCTGGTGCGCTACACGGCGAATTGGAGACTCATTAATGAGTGATATTGCAAAACTAGGTATTAACACTACTATTTTGCCAATGAACGATCCTAAGGGTATCGCTCTTAGAGATTTAAAAAACACAGATCCGAAAGTTGCTGATGAGAAAGTTCGTCAAGTCGCAGATGAGTACGAAAAATATTTCATGAAAGAAATGATGAGACACATGAGAACAACGGTTCAAGAAAGTGATTTCATGAAAGCCAATAACGCTGAGAAGATATTCCGCGAACAATTAGACGATCAATATAGCACTGAATGGAACAAGCGCGGTGGTTTTGGAATATCAGATATGATTTATCAACAGTTGACTGAAAAATTTGGTCCACAATTAGGTTTAAAATCTAAAGATGATTTGCCAAAGGGGCCATTGCCATTGGATAAAAAAATTCACATCAAAGAAATGAAAACAGATAAAGACATAAGTCTTATGTTAACTCCTGAAAAAACAAACGAAGGATTAATTGAAGTTCAAAATCCTTGGGCCGGTACTTTGCAAAATAAAAAGAGTATGGAAGGTGATCGAACCTCATATGAGATTAAACACGATAATGGTCTTGAAAGTCTCATTTTGACACAAGGTGCGCCTTCAGAACAGACACGACATTTGTCACCGGGAGACAAAATACAGTCTGGTCAATCCCTAGGTCTAGCTCGCAGTAGTAGTCCTTTGGTATGGACAATCAAATCTTCTGTATCAGAATGATTTGGACAGATTGTGTCGTTATGATACAATAATAGAATAATCCGCACTGAAGCTGTTAAGACAGTGTGTGTTGGTAAGGAGATTCAGATGAAAATTACTCATAATAAAGTTGGTCAGAATTTAAATTTAACGGATGCGACACGCACGGATAAATCTGACAAAACAAAACAAAAATCAGGAATCGATTCTACAGCTACAGAAAAATCATCTGCAGTTGGTTTGCCGTTTAGTGCATCAAATGATTCAGCTAAAGTGGCTTTATCAACACGAGCTCAGGATACCCAAAGAGCCAAAGAAATCGCTATGTCTGCCAATGATTTTGATCAAGCTAAAGTTGAGAAATTTCAAAAACTGATTGACGAAGGTAAATACAAAATTGATTCAAAAGCCATTGCTGAAAGAATGGTTGATGAACATTTGTTAGCAGCCGGAAAAACGTCTAACGAATAAAACAAAGGGATGCGACGATGGAATCTGTCGATATAAAAAAAATAGCTTATGACAAGCTCACAGCAAATTTAGATGAATTACTTAAACATTACAGATTGTTATTGGACTGCGTACGTAAAGAAAAAGATTATTTACTTTTAGCCGACATCGATAAATTAAATGAAAATAATACTCTTAAAGAAGAACTCACGATAAAAATTAAATTATTGGATAATCACCGTGTTAGTTTTGCAGGTGACTTGGCCCATGCAGTTCGTGCAGATGTTACACAACCTCGTTTGCTTGAACTAGCCCAGAAAATTGGAGGAGCAGAAGGCGAACGCCTTAGAAATCTTCATTCAACTTTAGAAATAGTTGTTAAGCGTTTAAGCGAAATTAATTCTGGAAATGCTGTTTATGCACAATCAGCACTAACAACAGTTTCTTCGGCTCTTGAAAACTTTAAAGAACATTTGATGGGTAAAAAAACTTATCAACAAAAAGGAAAATACAAACAAGGGGCTGAATCTTCTGGTCATCTTGTTAAAAAAGAAGCTTAGTTTTGATTTAAGTATATAAAAGTCTTTAAAAAGACTGGCATTAAACACGGATTGTTTAAAATGTTTTGAAGGGGCACAGGATGGCCAAAATTCACGGAATGTTGGATATGGGAAAAAGAAGTATGTTGCTAAGCCAGACGGCTTTGCAAACTACGTCTCATAATATCGCCAATAAATCGACTGAAGGTTATTCAAGACAACGTGTCGATTTCAAAACAAATCCTGCCATCGATGAGGGTCGTTATCGCTTAGGAACCGGTGCAAGATTGGCTGGAATTACCCGCGTTAATAACCCATGGTTAGAAAAACAATTAGAAAAAGAAAATTCTTCATTTGCACATACAGACCAAGCTTCACAGGGTTTGGCGCGTTTAGAATCTGTTGTTAACGAACAAAGTGTTAAAGGCCTTAATGATTCTATCTCTCAGTTTTTTAATTCATTTCGCGAATTAGCAAATAATCCAGAAAGTGCTGTGGCTAGAACCCAAGTACGCGAAGCTGGTGCATCTTTGATTAAAGTTTTTCAAGATTCACGTAAACAAATTGATGATGTGACTACAGACATGAATAAAAATGTAGAATTCAATATTGTTGAAGTAAATGGTTTAGCAAAAGAATTAGCCATGATGAATGAAAAAATTCAGCAAATTGAAATCAATGGAACTGAAAGCGCAAACGATGAACGTGATCACCGTGATCAGTTGATTAAAAAATTATCTGAAAAAATTGATGTGAATTATGCTGAGGATCCAAAAACAGGCATGATCAACATCACAGCTGGACGCACAGCGATTCTTGTAGCAGGAACAACTTTTACAGAATTAAAAACTGGCGAAAAAGAAATGGGTAAAACCCAAATCATGAGCGAAATGAGCAAAGGCGGAACGCTGATCGACATTACAGATCAGTTCAAGCGTGGTAAAATCGGTGCTTCGATTGAAATCAGAGACACCGTCACTGCTGACTTACGAAGTAGTTTAGAAGAATTAGCTTACAACATTTCTAATGAAGTCAATCGTGCCCATGCAGAAGGGTATGATAGCTACAATCGCACCGGAACCAACTTTTTTGAAACAGCTGATAAAGGCCAACCATTTTCAATTGAAAACATGAAAGTGAATCAAGAAATCACAAACGACGTCAGTCGTATTGCAGCGGCAGCAAAAGCTAATGCACCTGGTGATAACACTGTGGCCAATTTAATACATAGCTTGCAATCGCAACCGCTTATGCAACAGGGAAAATACAGTTTTGATAATTTTTATAACGCGAAGGTTAGTGAAATAGGTGTTTTAACCCAACGGGCAAACAGCACATTAGAGACTCAAAAAAACACATTAGATCAATTAAAAAATATTCGTGAAAGTTTAAGTGGCGTTAGTATGGATGAAGAAGCTGCTAAAATGATTGAATATCAAAAATCATTTGAAGCTTCTGCCAGAGTCATCAGAACCGCTGATGAAATGTTTGATACAATTCTTAACCTGAAACGATATTAGGAAGTAGCTGATGAGAGTCTCTGATAAAATGCTACAAACCCAAGTTATTAATAACCTGAATAAAAACAGGTCAGAACTTTCGAATTTACAAAATCAAGCGGCTAGCCTTAAACAAGTGACTAAACCATCTGATGATCCAACGGGTACTGCTAAAATTTTACAAAATAGAACTGAAAATAAAACTTTAGAACAAATCGATAAAAATATTTTTTACGGTAAAGCTTTTCTTGAAACAACTGAATCAACATTGTCTCAGTTAGGTGAAGCAGTTGTTCGTGCTAAAGAATTAGCGATCCAAGCAGCTAATGACACGAACGGTGGTTTGCCGCGTGAAATGATTGCTTCAGAAGTTGAACAAATTTATGGATCACTTGTAGAAATGAGTAATCGTCGGTTTGGTGATCGATTCATATTTTCGGGTTATAAAACGACGCAAGCCCCGTTTGA
>JANOOI010000082.1:0-2204 GCA_031421235.1 Bdellovibrio sp. | reverse complement strand
TCAGTTGGTACATTTATATGACCTGTTTTAACTTTTTTAATTTCTTTAGCCATGTAATTCCTCAATCAAGCACTTATAACTGCAATTTTTTTATGAGTTTGTTCGGCTTGCCATAGGTCATAGTTGGATTGAAGATTTAACCAAAACTCTGGTGTTGTTTTTAAAGCATCCGACAAAGCAAGTGCAGTTTCTGCTGTAATACCACGTTTTTTATTAACGATTTCATTAATTTTACCAGGTTTCCAGTTTAAGTGTGTTGCAAGACTTGACTGCGTAATGCCCATATCATCAAGAAACATACGCTGCAAAATTTCACCTGGATGTCTTGGCGCTCTATTTTTAGGTCTCATAAATTTCTCCTTAGTGATAGTCTATAATTTCAACATCAACAGCATTTTTTTCATCCCAAATAAATATAATTCTCCATTGGCTATTAAGGCTGACACTCCAAAAATTTTTCAGGCTTCCTTTTAGCTTATGCAGCCGATTACTTGGTGGTGATTTAAGGTCATCGACTCTTGCTATTGCATTGATAGCGTCAAGTAAGTCTCTGGCCTTTTCATGCAGTTCAACAGGGACTTTTCGAGCAGCCTTACTATTGATGCCGTCATATATGTCCTGTGTAGTTTTACCTTTGATGCTTTTAATCACTATATCAGTGTACCATACAACGGCATAATAGCAAGTCAAAATAACTGAATAAAAAACAATAGCCTTGTTCAACGTATTGCTATGAGACTACAATCTGCTGTGTATTCGCTGTTGGCAGCTTAAGGCGTAAATTATATCAATAATTATACTTCTGAATGGCTATAAAACAAAGGCTTGGCCGTAACAATCAAGCTGCCGGTCGACCAAAGAATAAAATCGATTAAGTGCATTTGCGGGGCGCTCATCCAAAAAAATGACGATGTGACTGAAAATAATAAACCAATTAAAATGAATTTGTTTTGTAAGAGCCATTCGTATTCTGTGATTTTAAGTGATTTATAAATACTGTAGGCACTGATTGAGGTTAAAAATAGTCCGCACATCAATTGGCAGAATTCGTGGGAGACCGACATAAATAGACCGGTTAAACCATAGTGGCCACTGCCAAGCACGCCACTGAGTAATCCCAAACCAAATTGTGGGCAAATGGCTAAAACAAAAAGACTGGCTAAAAAGTGAATACCAAAAATTTTACTAATTAATCGCGAAGGGGTGACCTCAGGGAAAAGATCGCTCTGAATTTTTTGTAAAACTGAAGTCTTAGTTTCATTGATCGAATTCATGAGATCTCCTCTCTTATTTTTTTTACAGCCCGTGAAATAATTTTTCTAACATTTGCTTCAGTTAAACCAAAATCATGAGCTATTTCTTGAAAATCTTTTTCTTTGTAAAAACGTTCTTTGACCAAAGTTAATTCTTTTTCATTCAGGGTTTTAACTTCAGTCAATAAATCCTGTTGTAGATTACTAGGGCTGTCGTGTGCATTTTGTGACAAGTCTTCAAATAAGCTGTAATCTTCTAAATAATCTTTATAAGTTCTTAATTTCTTTAGATAATCTTTGGTTTCAGATTTGGTGATGATGTACAGCCAAGCTAGCGGGCTATGTTCGGGATTATAGGCTAAGCGTTTTTTATAGATCTGGGTATAAACAATCTGAGTGATGTCTTCAGTGTTTTCTTTAGATAAGCCTTTTTTCAAACAATAGTTGTAAACTAATCTGAAAGTCTCATTATAAAACTGACTTAAAATAGAGTTTAAATCAACTGAGGTTTCAGCTGATTTAAGTCTTAAAAGAAGATTATTTTTTACATCTGTCACAAAAATTAAACCCCGATCCTAGTACCTGATGAAAGGGTAACTATTTATATGAAGTTGATCAATTTGTTTATTTTAATTTTACTTGCAGCTGAAGTCAGCTCAGCCCACCCCGTGATATATAAAGGGGGGATTTTGTATGAATCAGAAAGTACAGGAAAAAGATCTGATATCCTGCTAGGTTATAGCTTTCATCAGCAGTGGGCACTTGCTGGTCAATATATTAATGAAAATGAAACACGAACAGAATATCAATTTTTTAGATTGAATCATAGATTATATAGACAAAACAATATTGATAGCCAATTTAATGTCTATCTAAGTGCCGGCCTTGGTTTTGAGAAAGTCTCTGATCAAAAAAAGAACGCGGCTCTTTATGAGGTTATCACAGATTGGG
>JANOOI010000081.1:0-1725 GCA_031421235.1 Bdellovibrio sp. | reverse complement strand
TCTTCTTTGTTGCGGTTGTCTATGATCTGCACATCATCTCCCGCTTTGATCATGCGGGAAATGTCATCAAGGGTAACGTAGGTTGAGTTCTGTGTGTCGTAGAGTTTACGATTCTGGTAGCGCTTGATAATTTTCACTTTAGCGCTGGGCTTAATGCTTAAACTATCCATTTGATTCATCACAATGGCCTCCATGTAACTGGCTTATTTTCTTCTGGTTTTAGCTTAAAACTGAAGCTTTTCGCCCTGTTTATTCTTGCGCAAAGTAGCTCTGCCGCCACCCCTTGTCAAGTAAGTCGACACTACTTGAATAAATACAGGTTAACCCAATTAGACATATGACAGCTTTGAAGTAGAAAACTACAACCTCGACCATAAAAGTTTCAAAAAAAGTTATCAATTTCAATATCTTATGGATGACATAATTTATATTAATTTTACCTGATACTTTCGAAATAAAAGTCCAGATTTACCAAAATTGTTAAAATTTTGTCCAAAATGGACTCGAGTCAAGCGGTCGAAACAACCGATGAGATCCCATATGGGAGCGCAAATGACGACTCAACCTCAACTTGTTCTAACTATTTTGCTTTTTGCACTTTTCGGGTGCGCAAGCACCGAATCTAGATTTTTTGATTCGGCAATGAATGACCGAAATCGCGCGCCCGCTTCTTTGCAACTACCGACGAGCTACGACCAGGCAATTCCTGTTATCGATTCGTTGAATAATCAAGCTGAAGCAGATTTTCTGTTTTTGCGAGCTGATATTGAATCCTTACAGGGCAATTCGGTTGAGTCCATAGAAAATTTAAAATCAGCTTTGGTTTACGATCCACAAAGTGCAACTTTGATGCAACGTTTGTCTATAGAATATTTTCGCAGAAGCCAAGTCAGAGATTCGCTGTACTGGGCCGAAAGAGCTAAGGTAGTTTCTGCCGACAGACGTGATTTGAATATGCTGCTTGGGGGACTTTATAGTTCCACAAAAAATTATGACAAAGCTGTTTCCGTTTACGAGGGAATATTAAAACAAAATCCAGAAGATTACGAAGTCATGCTCTATTTGGGTGCAATATTTTCTGAGCAAAAAAACTATAAAAAAGCAGCTTTACAGTTTCAGAAAGTGGCTGGCGAAAAAGAATCAACATCACGCCATTTAGCCCATTATTACTTAGCCCGAATTTACATCGAGCAAAACGAGAAACTAAATGCAAAAAAAGCTCAGCTTGAACTTAGAAAAAGCATTCAGCTGCGGCCTGAATTTTTTGAGGCTATTAGTTTGTTAGCTCAGCTTATTCAAAAAGAAAGCGGTGCTGCTGCTTCGAACAACTTTTATATTACCCACCAAGCTAAACATGGCCCACAAGCAAAGCTTGCTGAAATTTTGTCACAGTATTACATTGAAAAAAGTCAGTATGATAAAGCTTACGAGCAGTTAGAAATTCTGGATTCACAATCAGAAGACCAAGTACAAATTAAACTAAAAATGGCACTGATACTGATAGATAAGAAAATGTATGATTTAGCGATCGAGAAGCTAGATGATATATTAAAAATCGCACCTGAATCTGATAAAGTTCGCTTTTATCTGTCTGCAGTTTTTGAAGAAAAAAAACAATTTCAACAAGCTTTCGACCAGTACATGTTGATCAGCAAAAGCAGTTCTTATTTCGAAGAATCCAGAGTTCACGCAGCCTATCTGTCAAAAATTTTAGGCGATTCCAAT
>JANOOI010000080.1:0-4465 GCA_031421235.1 Bdellovibrio sp. | reverse complement strand
TCCATTTTTAAGACTAACACCGGAAGAGCAACAACAAGTTATATCAAAGTTTACATTTGCTGAAAAAGCCATTAAACAACAGCAGTTTACTATTGCTCGTGAAAATTTAGAACAGCTACACAAAATATTAGAAACTGGCTATAAAGATTCAAAAGTTTATGAATTAGAGGCACAAAACGGCGAGCAAACAATTATTACACAGCAAGAAGCCGAACGACGTGCCAAAGAAGAGGCCGAACAAGAGATAAAAATAAAAGAAACTGCTGATCTTTGTGAAAAATTAATTACTCCAGACGTGACAAAATTTCAGATCGAAGAGTGTTTAGCCCCTATTACATTGATTAATCCTGACCATCCAGATCGTCTTAGACTGATTGCAGACGTTGATAAAATTGTTGGCGACCGAACAATTGTTGAAGAACGAGAAAAACTAAAGCAAATGCAGATCGAAACTTTACGCTCACTTTTTCAAGCAGCAGAAACAATTCAAGCCACGGGCTATCCAAAAAGAACTATGTCAGCTTATCAAAAAGTGATTGATGCTGAGCTTCCTGATCCAGAAAATCTAAAAATAATTGCAGGTGATCGTGTCAAATATATTAAAAGACGATTAGTACAGAAAAATACTAAATACTTAACTGAAGCTGATGATTTTATTAAGAGCGGTAAAATAAGAGACGCAATTAAAGCCTTACAAGGCGCTTTAAGCTTCGATCCTGATAACGATACGATAAAATCTAAAATAGACAAACACACTAATGAATTAAATTTACAGGTTAAGTCTTTATATCAAGATTCGATTATTGATGAAAACTTTGGCCACGTTGATGGATCTGAAAGTCGACCAGGAGCCAAAGACAAGTGGAAAAAAATTATTGAAACTGATCTTGAAGACGGAGATTACTATCGTAAAGCCTTCATAAAATTAAAAAAATATGGAGTCTTTTAATGAACTATGAAATCCAATCACAAAACGGTATTTTAAAGCTTCCGCAAACAGCAGTTTTTAATGAAATGAGTTCAGATCTTTTAATTTTTATACGTTCGTGGTGTGGTGAAGATTTACAACAAAAAGTTTTGAGCGAAATCACGCGCTATTTGTCAGCGACTGACGCAGATCTTGAAGTGACTTCGCCATTTGAGTACGTTGAAAACCTATCATCGGTAGCTAACAAGGCCAGAGTAGCGCTATTAATGGCTAACGAAGCCCTTTACGGTGAAAATAAAGATCAACATAAATACGGTTACGAAGTTGCATTATGTTATAAGAAATCAAACGAGATCTGTATTGCATCAGTTGGTCGATTTAGTTTTAAATATCAAAAGAAAAATAAAATGATTCAACTTTATGAATCTGCTGGTTTTGCTGATGATCTGACATTGTTGCCTTCGCAATTATTGGGTATTGAAAAAAGCATTGAAATAAAAATTAGTTCGATTAGTAAATCAGATTTGGAAGTTGTCGAAATTAAATCTATTTTTGATGATGAAACTTACTGGATATCACAAATCAAAAATTTTTAATTAAAAACTTTTAACTAAAAAATTACAGCTAAAATTTAAGATGATTTAAAAACTGGGTGTCTATGTAAAATAAGGGATGATTCCAGTTTTCATTGGCATCGTAAATCATCCATATATTTTCATAAGCTAAGTTCCATACGGCAATTTTAGATTTTTCAATAAACAGTTTTTTTTCTACATTATAATTTAATTCGGCTTGAGTTGAATTTATGCCTATTTTTTCTGAAAACTTCCAACGAATGAAGCTATAAAAAAGGGGATCATCGCAAAGCTTAAGGCTATCTGCTTTGAATTGGCTTTGCTGGTAAATTTCTAAACACTTTAATGATTTAATTGAAAACGGATTTTTTTCAATTGAAGTTTGTTTTTTATTTTTCAAATACGCAGAATAGAACACGAAAAGTGGATTATTAACGGAAATTTTTATTAAATCAAAAAAGTTTTGCTTATTATTTGATTTAATATATTTTTCAGAAAGCTTGTGCATTCTGAAAAGACCGTCTTGGACTTTGTGATTTAAATAAGTGGCTGGTAATAAGTTAATTAAACCAAGCATTTTCAGATAGGTTTCGTTTTTAGCATTAAACTGATCAACAGATTCAAAGCGATCCGACATTAAATTGAAGAACTGGTTTTGTTGCGTTCGTAGTAGCAAGTAATTTTCATTTAACACGGCATAGCTAGTTTCTTGATTAGACATGGTTGCAACGGATTCAATCAATAAAAACCGGTTTGAACTTATCTGCTCTTTTGAATTCATTAATCGATCTAGATCAATTTTTTCAAAAATTTTCTTTGTGTAAAAATGAAATCGTTCAGAAGAGGACTTTTTTGAAATCAGTTGATTCAAATAAAGACCCAAATCAGCCAGGTTCACTAATTCGTCATTTTTCCAAAAAATTCCTTCATCGCCTTTAGTACGTGGAGTTTTTATAAACAAGGGTATCCGCGTATTTTCTGAATGTAGATTAGAAAAAAGAGTTTCGTTCAAGCGATTGTAAGCATTAAAACCTTTAAGTGACGTCAAAATAATATGTGTGTTATCCCACTGACCAGTTGCTTTAAGAGAACTCATAAAATGATAAAGTTTTTCATCAAATTTTTCAAAACTAGTGGTGTGTGTGTCTTTGTCATTAAAGGGCTGTGCATCAGCCAACTGTAGCAGTGCCACGTAAGGCTTTGAATCTTCATCTACCCAATTTATAAAATCTTTAAAAAGTGTTTCGCTATTTTTGATGATCCCTTGTGAATAGAAAGCCGCTGTCGAGTCATCAAAAATATCAAATTTTCTATAAAGACCCGTTTTTCTAAGGATGTGTGGGTGTGCAGAAAAAAAAGCTGTTCTATAACCAGCTTCTGCAGTTAAATCTGTCAAAAAGGGGACAATGTGTTTCAATCGATCGGTACTGCTACGAACACCATGCTCGTACGGATAAAAGCCAGTCAGTAAAGAAGTCGCGGCTGCAGCAGGCTGCAATGAAGTCGTATAAGCATTTGAAAAACGAACCGATTCTTTGCAAAGAATAGCTAAACCAGAAAGTTCATCGTATTTGTCGTCACTGTATTTATCTTCGCTACAAGTGAAATAGTCCTGACTGACTTGGTCTAGAACTAAAACTAAAATCGATTTTCTGTTTTCAGTTTGGCATGAAGTCGATACCGCTATGCAAAATAATGCAATTAGCAGGACTTTAGGACGTAAAAATGAAATCTGATTTTTTGACCAATTCATGAACTCTCATCATAATAAAAGTGTAATAAATGTAAAGGAGCTTTCATGTTTGCGGAAAAAATATTTGCGGTTGCTCATTATGCGGACCAAGTTGTTCTTATTGTACTTGCTATTATGAGCATACTTTCAGTGGCAATGATCATTGAACGATTTGCGACGTTAAAAAGAATATCAAATGAAAGTGATCGTATGAGAGCTCGTATCAGAATGGCTTTGCAAACAAGTTCTATTTCAGACTTTGAAGATATCGCGAAAGATCCGATTTCTATAGAAGGACGTGCTGCCGGAATAGCGATCAAACATTTAAAAACCAACGGTGACAAAGGCTTTGAAGAAGTTTTTAACACATTTGTGTTAACAGAAAAACCTGATCTTGAAAAGTATTTAGCCGTATTAGCCACGATTGCATCAAATGCGCCATTTATAGGTTTACTTGGAACAGTGTTAGGTATCATGAAAGCATTTAATGATTTGGCATTAGCCCAAGATGCAGGTCAACAAACAGTGATGGCAGGTATTTCAGTTGCGCTGGTGGCGACAGCAGCTGGTCTTTTCGTGGCAATTCCAGCGGGAATGTTTTTTAATTACTTTACACGAAAAGTTAAAGCTATTTTAACAAGTGTTGAATCAGTTAAAGAACTAGGTATCGCTTATTCTAAGAACAAAGGTTAGTTTTTATGGCTTTTAAATCAGATCAAAATGATGAAATCATATCAGAAATTAACATTGTTCCAATGGTCGATGTTATTCTTGTTGTATTGATTATTTTTATGGTGACTGCACCCATGATTATGAAACCGTCGATCAACGTTAATTTGCCAAAAGCAGCTTCTGGCGAAGCCACAACACCTAGCAAATTGAATATTACAATTGGATCTGATGGTCGTCTGAATCTAGATGGCGAAGCTGTTGAAGATGCGCAAGTTCAAGCTAAAGCACAAGCCGAAGTAGCTGTAAACCCAGAAATTCAAGCGATCATTTCTGCAGATAAAGATGTGCCCCACGGCCGTGTTGTCTCAGTTTTAGACATTGTCAAATCTGCTGGAGTCAAAAAATTCGCAATCAGTATTGATAAAAAATAGTAAAAAAATGTTTCATTGACCTAGGTCTAGTCAATAATATCACGATTTAGTCCGATATGAAATCGTGATGAACTGTATTAAAAAAGTTAAATTTCATCTTTTGCTTCACTTACTGCTCAGTTATCTG
>JANOOI010000079.1:0-1731 GCA_031421235.1 Bdellovibrio sp. | reverse complement strand
GGTATAATTATGCCATCAGCGACAGGAATAGTGCAATTACGTGGCGCTTTATCAGGTACTGGAACATTAACCATCAAGGCAGGATCTGCAGTTGAATTTGCCGAATTACCCTAATTTAAGTCAGACTTATTTTTTTAAATTAAATTTGATCCACAACATTTCAGTGGCCATGTAGATGGCCATTGAAACAAATAACCCCACACCTTTTAGTATCGCCCAGGCTTCTGTTGACCAATAGTAAGCTGCATAAACAGCAATAACTGATTGAATCAAAAAAAACAAAGATAGTCTTAGTGTGATGCCACTTAATTTATTTTTGAAAAAATCAGGGATTTCAGGATTTTGTTTTTCAATGATGGATTTTAAAAAAGGTTTTTTGAAAATCCACGTGCCAAATAAGAAAATAAAAAAACCAAATTCAAAAATGGCAGGCTGTAATTTAAACCAAATACCATCATTTAAAAATAAGGAAACTGAACCCATCACAAGAATCAAGCCATTACCGATTAATGTCATTTGCGATACTTTTCTGTACCTAACAAGTTCGTAAATGATTTCCGCTGCACCAAAAAATAACCCAGCAATCAGGCCGTAAAAAATACCGTATTTTTCTTCGATAACTGTAAAAGCAATAATCGGCAGTATGCCGCCAAAAAATAAAGACAGCATTTGGCTTTTTTTGTCTTTTGAATTATTCAAATTCACAGGCAAGGCCAGCATGGGGTTTAATGATGGTTTGATCTTGCAAGGCTAATTCGCCATTTAAAAACGACATCACGGGCCAACCCGTTGTGGTCATATTTTCAAACGGAGACCAGCCTACTTTTGAAGCCAGCCATTTTTTTTCAATTTTCTGAGTTTTCTTTAGATCAACAATGGTTAAATCAGCGTCATAGCCTATTTGTACACGGCCTTTATTTTTTAAACCAAAAGTTTTTCGTGGATTCTCGGTAAGCAATTCAACAAGTTTAGATAGTGGTAATTTTTGCTGATGAACTTGATCAAGCATCAGTGTTAACATTGTTTGTACGCCCGGCATACCCGAATGTGACCCGGGGTAGGGCTTATTTTTTTCTTCCATCGTATGCGGGGCATGATCTGATCCCATAACATCAACAGTTCCATCTAAAACAGCTTTCCATAAAAATTCTAAATGACGTTTATCACGAATCGGAGGATTTTGCTGAGCCAGAGTCCCAAAGCGCTCGTAGCATTCTGGCGCTGATAGCAGTAAAAACTGCGGAAGTATTTCAACTGTGGCAATGTCTTTATGATCTTTTAGGAAATGCATTTCTTCAGATGAAGAAATATGTAAAATATGAACTTTACGATTCCATTTTTTTGCAAAATGAATTGATTTACGGGTTGATATCATTGCACTTTCTTCATCACGCCAAACTGGATGATCTTTTGGGTCGCCAGAGGCAACAGCGATGGACTTTCTTATCTGAAGTCTGGCTTCATCTTCTGAATGGATGACGACGCGCCGTTTTCCGTTTTGCATAATTTTTTCAAAAACATCATCTCGGTCGATCAATAAATTTCCAAAAGAGCTTCCCAGAAATATTTTAACACCCGAACAATGGGGGAGTGTTTCAAGTTCTGGTAGCTGCAGTACGTTTTCTGCACTTCCACCGATAAAATAGGCGTAATTTGTATGAGCTCTATTTTTACTTAAGTTTAGTTTATCTTGAAAAAGCTCTTTTGTCGTCGTTGCAGGGTTCGTGTTTG
>JANOOI010000078.1:0-1547 GCA_031421235.1 Bdellovibrio sp. | reverse complement strand
GATGATTTCTACCGCAATCCCTCTGCAAAAACAAAAATTGTTTTTATTCCTAATCCGAACAATCCAACAGGAACTTGTGTTGGCGGATCAGATCTTGAAGAATTTTTAGTGCGAATGGGTAATCGTGATGATGTGCTACTGGTTTTTGACGAAGCTTACACAGAATACGTGCGTGATCCGCAGTTTAAAGAAGCGGTGCAGTTTTATAAAAATTATTCAAATGTGATTGTGATTAAAACATTTTCAAAGGTTTACGGTTTAGCGGGTTTACGTTTAGGCGCACTGCTTGCGCCAGAATATGTTCTAGAATATTACAACCGCGTTAGAAATCCATTTAACGTCAATGAATTAGCCCAAGTTGCAGGAATCGCGGCTTTGGATGATCAAGATTATTTAAAAGCATCGCAAAAAATAGTTTGGGATGGACTTGATTATTTTTATACAGAATTAAAGAGATTGGGCCTACCGTATTTTAAATCTGAAGCGAACTTCATTTTATTCGACACTTTAAGAATTGCCGATGACTGCTTTCAAAATTTGCTTAAAAAAGGGATTATTTTGAGACCCGTGGCCAATTATGGTTTTAATACTTACTTAAGAATGACTGTGGGGCAGCCTATAGAAAACAAAAAAGCGATCGAAGCCATTGAAAAAATGCTGACTGAGGTTCCAATTATCAGGTAGTGTCGCCACATTATGGGATATGTAATTACCGTCGATGGGCCTGCGGCTTCAGGAAAATCGTCATTAAGTCGCGAACTTTCTAAAAAATTCTTGATACCATGGGTATCGACCGGTGCTTTTTACCGTGGCCTTGGTTATGCAGCGCTTCAAACTGGTGTGGATCTAAATAATCCCATCGCGTTGACTGAGCTTTGCCATTCCGATGTTTGGGAAATCAGATTATCTTTCGAAAGAACTTTAGTTTACTTTAAAAACCAAGATGTGACCGATGCTATTGCTCAAGAAGCCGTCGGAAATGTAGCCAGCCAGATCAGCCAATACCTTGAAGTCAGACAATCACTATTAGATAATCAGCGCCAATTCGCAGTGAATAATAAAGGTCTTATTGCTGAAGGCCGAGACTGTGGAACTGTGGTTTTTCCTCATGCCGAAGCGAAGATTTATTTAACAGCTCATTCTGAAAATCGGGCGCAACGCCGTGCCCAAGAACAGGGTCTTGATCAAGCGGTTTTATTCGAACAACAAAAGATCCGTGACAGACAGGATTCGACTCGTAAAATAGCCCCGTTGCTAGTGCCTAATAATGCCCTTGTTTTAGACACATCTGAATTAGATCTTTTAACAGTTGTTGATCTCGCAGAAAAACATATTCGTTCGCAAATTCGGTCTTTATAATACCTCTTATTTGAAAGCCTAAGACCCCGTCTAGTCATTGGTTTTGGCTCGTATTTTCTCGATTGACCGAATCTTCAAAAACCCGTAGAACGACTCTTCACCCTTTGAGTTCCAAGAGGATTCTTTGCGTGGGAGGAAAGAAAAAAACAAACATGAACAAAACACTAAGCAAAAGCCAAAAAGAAAAA
>JANOOI010000077.1:0-2976 GCA_031421235.1 Bdellovibrio sp. | reverse complement strand
GCAGCGCCGCTTGTTGGCAAAAAAGCAGCAGCAAAATATTTTCAAAACCGCGGTGTGGCTCAAAACAACCAAGCCCCACAAAGTTATGAAGACAATTATCAAGCTTCTCCCAACAGAAATCCAAACAGATATCCGAGTTCGATTGAATCACTTTCCCCGCAAGATCACTATTTACAGTTGGGCATTGGTAGTTATTCATCTACAACAGCCTACAACTGGGGAAACGGTTCTAAACAAACTGATATTGGTAAAGTGGGTTTTGATTTAACATACAGACTGACTCAGGATTCAGACCTTTATGACGAAGTCGTTCGAATTAGCTACAACAACTTTGAACCAGTTGGTCAAAAAGCATCGAAAATGAGTTTTCTGTACGGAATTACTTTTCCGGATGCAGGGTCACAGTTTCCACTTTATTTCGGAATCGCAGCGGGACCTGGAATTTTTTTCAAACAAGTCGACAGCGAATCAGTCCTATCACTGGATTATCAGCTGATGTTGGGGCTTCGCTTATTTAATATTTTCGAGAACACTGGTTTTTTCATCGAAGGTGGGTTAAGAAATCACTTACACATAACAAGTGATGGCCAACTGAACGGAACGTTCATTTCAGTAGGAGCCGTATTTACATTCTAGCAGCTACATTCTAGCAGCTACATCATAACTGGATTAACGATGAAATTGCATTTCCATATTCTTAAAAAAGTCTCTGAAGCTTTAGCTGATATTTTTCAAAACCATAAATACGCTGACAAAGTTATTGAAAAAATTTTCAAACAAAACCGCAAACTGGGATCACGTGATCGCAAATTTATTGCGGAAACAATTTATGAAGTCGTTAGACACTATCGCTACTATCAAACCGTTGCTGAATCGACTGAACCTTATGATCTGTTAGCTGTTCATTTACTGAAAAATAAATTAGACACTCAAGAATTCGAAGACGAATTTCCCACTGATGTCGTAAAAATAAAATCAAATCTAAAAAAGAAATATTCACAAGCTGTCACAGAATCATTTCCGGATTGGTTGTATGATTTAGGTGAAAGTGAATTTAAAGCAGAATGGCCAGCAATTGTTCAATCATTGAATCGTCAGGCCGATGTGTTTTTAAGAACGAACACTTTACGCATTCAGCCAGATCAATTAATTAAAGAACTTGAAAAAGAAGATATCTTTGCTGAAACAGTAGCCGATCATGTTGATGCTTTAAGATTGGTCGAGAGAAAAAATGTTTTTTCAACCCAGGCTTTTAAAAGTGGTTATTTTGAAGTTCAAGATGCGGGATCGCAAACAATCGCTGCATTATTAAACCCAAAACCGGGTGAGCGGGTTGTTGATGCTTGCGCAGGTGCTGGTGGTAAGTCGCTGCATTTAGCTGCACTGATGAAAAACAAAGGCAAAATTATTTCCATGGATATTCATGAATGGAAATTAAACGAACTTAAAAAGCGCACGGCTAGAAATAAAGTCGATATAGTTGAAACAAAATTAATTGATTCCACGAAAGTCATTAAACGTCTTGAAGGTTCATTTGATAAAGTTTTATTAGATGTGCCGTGTTCAGGTTTAGGCGTTTTAAAACGTAATCCAGACACAAAATGGAAATTATCATTAGAAGAAATTCAAAGATTACAAGTTTTACAAAAAGAAATTATTTTAGATTATTCAAAAATGTGTAAGCCCAACGGCCAAATGGTGTATGCCACATGCAGCCTTTTAAAATCTGAAAATGAAGATCAAGTGCAGTGGTTTTTAAACACTGATGAAGGTAAAAAGTGGAGTCTTAAAAAAGAAACTAGACAGTGGCCTCATAAAGATCAAACTGATGGCTTCTATGCGGCACTATTAGAAAAAAAACTGTAAACTGATCTTGCTGCCTTCACGTTTTAATTTTGATTTCACAGTGTTCAATTTTGATTCTTGATTTTCTTGAAAAAATGATCCCATCAGTCGTAAACTGCCAAATTCAATAAAGGCCCCGAAGTTTTGTGTATTGGCTTCGGTTTCGCCATAATAATTTTCACGAACTTTAAAATGATGACGGTAGTTTCCTGTCACACCAAAATATTTCATGATATATAATTGCATCGTGCCAGCAGCAAATTGTTGATTCAATCGATAAAGACCATTTTTGTTTGTGCGTGTTCGTAAGCCGTAATGCACAGTTAAGTTTGACCCCTGTAAAGTATGACCGAAAAGTCTGACATTAAAAATTCCAGTTTCATCGTGAAAAGATTCTTCAGTGTTGTTTTGGTATTCGCCTGTAAGACCCACAAACCTTGCGTAAGCAGAAAATTCACCATCATAAGAACTTTTCTTTAATTGGGGTTGGCCCGTGTAATCCACAACGTACTGATTCAAAGATCCACCAAGCATAAATTCATAAGGTGACGGGGAATTCATTGATAACCACATATCCATCGTACTATTTCTATTTTTATTTTCTAACCATTCAGCCAACGTGAACCGCTTAGCTGCACGCGCTTCAGCAGCGGGGCTCAGTAGCCACGGCTTAGAGTTCTGGGCTGCCGCAAGTGAAGACATTAAAACAAGAGTAATTAAAATAAGTGTTTTCATACTTTAATTTTATCATGAGGTACAAGCACAAGTGCTGTTTCTAAAGAATGTCTCAAAATAGAACAAACTAGGGTTGTGATAAAGTCACAACTTTGTTCTAAGGGGGGATGGTGTTAAGGCCTGAGGATGATCAGGACTTGTTTGTTTATTGAGTGTTAATTGATCGCACAAATAGCGTTAGATTGATCACTGGCAATTTGATTCATAACTGTAACTGTCTTTTTACCGTTTACATTATCGATTCTAAAGTATGACTCGAAATTAACACCTAAAATTCCATAGGCAGTAATTAGAGTTCTAGGCTCAATTTGAGTTCCTAGCATAACGGATACATTTGCAACAATTAGGTTGGCTGTACTGTAGACCACCGGTGTTACATCAATAGCGTATCCCGTA
>JANOOI010000076.1:0-3602 GCA_031421235.1 Bdellovibrio sp. | reverse complement strand
GAAGATCCAATTATCCAAAAGTATTTAAAACAGATTGAAATGCGCCTTGAAATGCAAGTCAGATCAAAAATGAGTGAAGCTTCGTCTCAAAATCAGCAGAAGAATTCTCTGACGAGAAGCGGGAAAATCTTTATTCTGGTGGGGCTTGTTGGGGTCCTTCTTTTGATCATCAATAAGATTAATCCGATTTATCCTAACTTAAATGGCCTTGTGGTGGCTTTTACTGTGCTGTCGTTTGCGCTATCAGTCACCTCGGGAACAAGACAGACAAAAAAATAGCGCAAAAAAGTAAATAGACTAATTTTGATTTTTATCTTCTGTGGGCTTAGTGTTACCCAGGCGTTCAGGTTGTTTTTTGCGTTTATTTTCAAAACTACCCAGCGCTTTAACTAAATCATTATCTAAACCAAAACCAACGTTTTGATCCACTTCTTTTCGTTGGCGCGCGTTCGGATCAACAGAATCATTTGTTTTAATTGTGAAAGCACTTCTGTCATCAACCCTGTTCTTTAGGCCAGTTACGCCAGTTTGTTCAAGTAATGTCAGAGATTTAAAAAGATTCAACTGTCGGGACGTTTTTGTTTTTGCAATTAACGATGGTGATGAATCACCTGTAGCTAAAATAAACTTCTTAACTTCTTCAGCATCAAAGTAAAGATCTTTGTGTGACATCACTAATACAGCAGCGCCGGTCACAAAAGCTGTTGCTTGCGATGTGCCTGTCATTAAACCATACGAATTATTAGGTAAACATGACAGAATCGTTTGACCTGGGGCTGCGATATCAACTGTATCAACACCGTAATTTGACGATGATAAAACTTCAGTCGTTGGATCTATCGCTGTCACAGATATAATATTTTTTAGTTTATAATCAGCCGGGTAGTAATGATGTTCATCGGAATTGGATCTTTCATTACCAGCAGCCGCGACAAAAAGAACTCCCTTTTGTTCAGCCATTTTGACAGCGTTATATTCTTCTTCTGAAAATTCAGTCCCGCCACCGGAGTAATTAATAATATGTGCGCCCATTTTGACAGCGTATTCAATCGAGCGGATTGTATTTTTTAGATTATCGGTGTTTGGAACTTTTGGATCGTAGTACTTTAGAATCATAAGGCTTACATCCGGTGAAATCCCACTGATACCTTTTTTGTTGCCGGCTTCGGCACCGATGATACCGGCGATATGGGTTCCGTGACCATGATTATCATCTAATCGGTCGTTGCTTGAAACAAAGTTCCAACCATTGACATCATCTACAAATCCATTTTTATCATCATCAAGATTGTTACTCGCTTTATCGCGCCCGTTACCGTCAAGGCCAATTTCGCCTGAATTTTGCCACAAATTATTTTTTAAATCTTCGTGACGGATATCAATTCCAGTATCAATAACAGCCACGATAATTTTTTTATTTCCACGTGTGATCGACCAGGCTCTGCCAGCATCAGATTTTTTTAGACCCCAAGCTTGCTTAATCGCAGGATCATTAAATAATGCTGAAGGCTCATCGATGACTTTGTCCTGTGAACTTGATATTTCACCTAATTCAAGTTCGCGATTTTCAGCTGATTTATATTTTTTTAATTGCGATTGAGTATTTCTAAATTGTCTGGACGGTCCGTTTAAATAGCTGTAGCCCACAGCCGCCAAACAAAACATTGAAAAAACAAGTGTTGAAAAGATGACGATTTTTGTGTTTTTAGACTGATTCATATATCAGCCTATCGGTTTATTTCAGGTCTAATTTAAAATAATATTAAATTTTAACCGTTGAAAATATAAGTTGAAATGTTAGGGCGTCTCATTTTGAGAAATAACCTTCTCAGATTTGATAAAATCCATTGGAAAGTCGTGTTCCTGGTCTTTCTTTTTTAGACGATCATAAAACAGTGAATTTCGAGCGATGACTTTGACATAAAGCTTTGTTTCGTCGTAAGGGATTTCCTCGATAAAATCGATGATATCAAACTGAGGTTTCCATTTCGTTTTTAACCACTTGGCTAAAGCATTTGGCCCGGCATTGTAAGCAGCCGCAACAAATGTTAGCTGGCCGTTTTGTTTTTTCACTTGGTGCTGTAATTCAAAACTTCCTAACTGAATATTTAAATCAGGCACGTAAAGATCATCAACAGTTTTATACGGTAGATTGTGTTTACGCGCCAGCTGTTTAGCTAAAGCCGGGATCACTTGCATAAGTCCGTAGGCATTGGCGTGACTACGGCTCAGTTCATTAAAAGCTGATTCTTGTCTCATGATAGCGAAAATTAAACTAGAAGGCAGTTCTGTTTTTTCAGCCATTGTGGACACGTTTTCTTCATAAAGCCGGGGAAACATCAGATGATGAAAATCAATCAACACATCTTTTTTCTCGTTGTAACTGAGTTTTCCAAAAGCAGCAAATAACGGTAAAAATCTTTGACCCTTTTCAGCTAAGACTAAGCTTAAGTATGCATTCTGCTGTGGTGTCGTAGTTTTTATTAAAATAAATCTTTCAGCCAAATCAATTTCTTTATATTTAATCAAATCAAGAAATATATTTTTTTCTGAAACTTCAAGAAAAGACAATTTATCATCAAAAACGAATTCACCGGTTTTTTTCAATTTTTTAAAAGCTGAAATTTTACGACCTAATTCTTGATGGGCCGCAAAAGCATAATAGCTAAAAAAATCTTTTTCAATAATATCAGCTAGCAGTGCTTCAGCTTGTGGAACCTTATCCATTTTTTTCAGACAACGGGCTTGAAAAAAGGCCGAACGGGACTGATCACTGACATCAATATACTGCGTTACTAAGTTTTTAAATAAAACTTCAGCTTCAGCCCATTTTTCATTTTTATATAAAAGCCAGGCTTTGTTCCAAGTTATTTTTTCAATAGTTAGAATACTTACGAAAGGGTTTTTGTCTAAATCTAAAAGGGCCAGTTCATAAAAAGCGTTGGCAAAGGCAAATTCATCTTTTTCTTCATGAATCCTAGCTTTTAAAAAATAAAGATCAGGCAGTATAGTTTGTGGTTTTAGATTCGTGATCGTGTCTGCAATGGTTTTTTCAGCCATGGCAGTTTCACTTTCAGTCCAGTATTGTCTAGCAATTAAAAGACTTGATTCATAATAAGCTTTTTGCAGCTCGATATTTTTCGGCGATTTTTTTAAATCCTTGGTTAGCCATTTGTGGGCTTCTTTGCGGGTTTTCTGACTAGGTTCACGCTGACCTGTGGCGCGATATTTTGCATAAAGCTTTTTATAAATCGACCATTTAGCTGTTACATTAACTTTAACATTTTTTTCAGTTTTTAATTGCGATCGCAAATCTTTAATTTCTTCTTGATCCGTTTTTTCAGTGGGGTCAAGACTTCTACGTACCGTGTTTAAATCAATTTCTTGCTGAAAAAGTCTTTTTTCAAAAGGGGTCATCACTGTTGGATCATAGATAAATTCTTTGCAATTGCGGTGCGCCCTGAGGCCTGCAAGGTTTTTCAATGTGAAGTCAGCTTTTTTAGAAAGATCAATCATCTCTTCACAGCTGATGTCTTTAAATTTTCTTTCACCATCGTTTTTCTGCGCTAGCAGTTGGTGTTGAGAACACGAAAAAAGAAAAG
>JANOOI010000075.1:0-2708 GCA_031421235.1 Bdellovibrio sp. | reverse complement strand
TCGTGCACCCCGAGGGTTAGTTAACACCGCTCTTTAAGGGGCTTGCTACAACGCTACCCGAAGAGAGGCAATTCATAGAGCGGCCAAGGCCTGATGGTCTGTATGAAATCGAATCGTCTGAATGTGAATTTTGTAACCCTTGAAAATAAAGGACTGAAATTTGACAGCTTTCGAAATCTTAAAAACAAACTTATTATCACCTATAGTGCTAGCGTTTCTGCTTGGAATTGTAACGAAATTAATGAAGAGCGAACTGAGCCTACCAAAAGATCTCTACTCTTCATTATCCATCTATCTTCTATTGGCGATTGGATTAAAAGGCGGAGTTGAACTGTCTGAAAGTACTTTTGAAGTCATTGCTTTGCCGGCTTTTGCAACTCTCGTTTTGGGATGTATTACTCCAATATCGGCCTATATAATCATGCGAAAATTGGGACGATTTGGACAGATCGATGCGGCTGCATTGGCCGCACATTACGGTTCAGTTTCTGCGGTCACATTCATTGCGGCAAATCAATTTATCGAACAAATGGGGAAAACAGCTGAGGGCTTTATGCCGACGCTGTTAACTTTACTGGAAAGTCCGGGCATTCATATCGCACTAGCTATCGGTGCACTTAGACGAGCAAAAAATAATTCTTCATTATCAAATGGCGATAAAAAAACCAAATCTGCTATCTTTCACGAAATCCTAACTGGCCGCTCTATGATTTTGCTGGTTGGTGGTTTGGTCATTGGACTTCTTATGGGAGCAAAAGCCTACGAGCCTATACAGCCATTTTTTGAAACAGGGTTCAAAGGTGCTCTCGTATTGTTTCTTTTAGAAATGGGCATTGTCGCAGGATCCAGACTTTCAGATCTGAAAAAAGTAGGACTACCCCTGATATCCCTTGGAATACTGATACCCATTCTTCATGGCACATTGGGTGTTTATCTTGGACACTGGTCAGGTCTTTCTGTCGGAGGCGCTACAGTGCTTGGTGCGATGGCGGCAAGTGCCTCTTACATCGCTGCACCCCCTGCTGTTCGCATGACCTTGCCTGAGGCCAATCCTACTTATTATTTAACTGCAAGCTTAGCAGTCACCTTTCCATTTAATTTGGTCGTAGGAATTCCATTGTTTTTTAAATTCGCCGAATGGCTTGCAGCTTAAAGGAAAAAATATGAAACTTATTAATTTTAAACTTGTCACCATTATTTGCGAGCCCGTTTTAAGCTCTAGTATTTTGACAATCAGTCAAGACCTAGGGGCTACAGGCTTCACCGTCACTGAAGTCCGGGGTCAGGGCAACTTCGATAGAAGCAGTGGTGAAATTCCTGATTTAAAATCAAAAATAGAAATCGTCGCAGAGCCACTACTGGCCTTAAAAATTATGAATGCACTAGCAGAGAAGTTTTTTGAAAATTATTCCCTAATCACTTATGCATCTGATATTTCGATTTTACGCCCTGAAAAATTTGAGAAAGTTTAATGAAGAAAAAAAACTGTTGCCTCTATGTTTTAAAAAATGCCAGCGTGTGGTCGTCCGATCATGAACCAAAAAATATGGATATTTTGATAAAGGACGGACGTATTTTACAAATGAAGTCTGAAATAGCAAATGTAGGCACAGTCATCGACCTTGACGGTAAAGCTCTTCTTCCTTCGGGCGTTGATGCGCAAGCTCATTTGCGAGTGCCAGGCCAACAGCAAAAAGAAACAGCTGCAACAGGTTTGCTTGCTGCACTGAAGGGTGGATATTCGGCTGTGTTAACAATGCCAAACACTCAGCCGACTATTGACTGTGTTGACGTGCTCAACCAAGGAAAAACTGAGGTTCGAGAATTTGAAGAAAACTATGGTGTCTCGGTTTTGTGGTCGGCAGCAATTACTAAAAATCTAAATACATCTGAGCTTACTGATTTTGAAAACTTGGTTCGCTCTGGTGTCGTCGCTTTCACCAACGACGGCCTTGGTGTCTTAGAGGATAAGGTTATGACTTTAGCTTTCTCAAGACTGCAAAATCTAAATATTCCTCTCTTGCAGCATGCCGAATTCCTTGGCCATGGTGGCGTACTTGCACCAGGGCCCGTGCAACAAAATCTCGGGGTGAGGCCTTACCCTGAAGAGCCCGAATGGCAAATGGTCCAGCGCGATTTACGACTGTTAAAGCGGTTTCCTAAAACTAGGTACCATGTTCTTCATGTATCATGTGCTAAAACGGTTCATCTCATACAAAATGCCAAAGCCGAAGGCCTTCGTGTCACTGCTGAAGTTAGCCCTCATCATCTTTTTTTCAATACCGAAACAATTGATGGCGATAATTCGTCCTTCAAGATGAATCCGCCAATCCGAAATAAAAATGACCAAAAAGCCCTTTGGGAAGGGCTTACAGAAGGAGTCATTGATTTTGTAGCGACAGATCATGCGCCTCACGAGTTTCTAAAAAAGACTGGCCCTTTTGAGAATGCATCCTTTGGAACATTAGGTTTAGAAACCACTTTACGAGTTCTTATTGAGGCCTGGAAGAATGGCAAAATAACGAGTCAAAGACTCGTGCAGGTTTTTTCAAAGAATCCCGCAAATTTTCTAAATTTAAAAAATGGATATGGTGAATTTAAGCTTGGCTCAAAATTTCACGGTGTTCTGGTCGATCTCTTAGCGGAGCCATCTATTTTTACCGAGCAGGACATTTCAAGTCTTTCAAAAAACAGCTGCTTTATCGGAC
>JANOOI010000074.1:0-7314 GCA_031421235.1 Bdellovibrio sp. | reverse complement strand
TAGGCAGCGTGAAAAGATTTATTGTACAAAGTGTTTTCTACATAAGTATCGTAGTAGACATCAGTCTGAATAAATACGTACTTATTTTTTTCAACAGCTTCTTGGGCTTTTGATGCTAGCTCACGACGCTGTTCGGCCATTGGATCTTGGCTAAGTTTATTTTTCAGATAATTACCGCTCCAAAAAATTATACCGTATATAATTAGCGCATTGAAATACGTTTGATACGTTTTTTTCTTCTGTTGATTTTGCCAATTTAATATTTTTTCTTCAACTTTAAGTTCTTGTTTTTGATCTTTAGAAGATAACGCAAGATGTGAATTCATCGAATGACTGATTGTTTCAACAGCTTCATTAAAAACAAATCGACCCTTCTTCTGGAATGAAACCTCTAACTTTTGGGCTATGTCATGAGAAATATCTATGCCAATTTTTTCAAAAAGCTTTAAATTATGATCGTTAATTTTCTGGAATTCTTTAGCCTGTTGTTTTTTAAATTCTTCAAGCTTTTCATTTTCTTCGGTTCTCTTTTTAGAAATTTCGTCGCTTAAGTTTTTAAAGGCCATTTTTCGGTCAATAATAATTTTTTCTTCAACTTTTTTAAGCTCTTCTTTTTTAAGGTGCAATTCAGAAATAACTTTATCAAAGCCTTCTTTGGCTGTTTGTTTTTCAGTTGTTAAAGCTGCAATCTTGTTTTTTAAATCAAGAATTAAAGCATCACTTTTTATTTTCTGATCTACGAACTGAACATCATAAGTTTTCTTTTGATCGGCATATAGAGCTTCATTTTTTTCTTTGAGTTCCGTTAATTTAGTAAGTTCTTTATTTTTAGAATCCAGGAAATCAGAGGTTTTTTTGTTTTCAGACATTAAACCATTTAGTTTTAAATCCAACTTGATTATTTCATTATTTTTTTCATCAAAAATAGTTTTATTATTTTTTAAGAAATCTAAAACTGCCTGCTTTTTCTTGTCTAATTCATTAAATTCAGATTGAAGAGATTCCATTGATTTTTTGTGTTTTTCACGCACAATAGCCATTTCAGCTTCAATTTCTTGATATTTTGCATAGATTTTTTCACGGTAGACTACATCAAGCCTGATAATTTCTTTCTGATTAATTTCTTCAGTAATTCTATTTTTTTCTTCTTCTAAGCCTTGATCAAACGCTAATTTTTCTGCATTTATTTTCTGATTAGCTTCAACTCGCTCATCAAATATTTTCTGCCCGGCCTTTGAAATCAAATTTCTGGATTCTTCTAAGCTTTCAGCTAGCATTTTTTCTGCTTCTGATTTTAGTTCGTAGGCCTCGCCCAAAGCTTCTTCTTTGATTTTTTCTGCATCGATCTGAGCACTACGCAGCATGTGCTCAACATTTTTTTTGTATTCAGCAATTTTTTCTTCAGTGATTTGATTGGCTTTTTTATGAGCCTCATTAATAATTAAATCTGATTTGACTTCAGCATTTTTAAGAATTGTTTTTTTAATATTATTAGCTTCAGCAATTATATCTTGCGCATGCTTTGTCGGATTTTCATAAAGCGGTCTCATGATTTCAAGATTTTTAAAATTATGGCTAATTTTTTGATCTTCGCTATCAAGCTTATTTTGAATTTTTTGTGATATTTTTTGTTCTAAAGACTCATCCTTATCAAAAACCTGCGGCGTAGCTTTAGCTAAACCAATTGGCATCGAGACTTCGGCAGAAGCTTCAGCAGAGGCTTTGTCTGCTTGCTGTACAACTTGTTGAGGAAAAATAGCTTGAGTATTTTTATCAGGATCAGCCGAAACAAACTGTGGCGGAGGTGGAGCTATCACTTTAACTGGTCGTGGTTCATATTTTATTTTAATTGCGGAGTCAACATTACCCACACGGATAAGATCGTCGTCAGTTACTAGAATATAATTATTAGCTATAATACGGTGACCATTAACAAAGGTGCCGTTCGATGAATTTAAATCCTTAATTTTGATAAAGCCATTTTCAAAAACGATGCTGAGATGTTTTTTTGAAACTTTGCTATCAGATATAAAGATGTCAGAGTCCGGGGCTCTTCCCAAAGTCAGCGTGGGCTTATCAAATGACAATGACTGGTCAGTCTGACCAGTCCGTAATGTCACTTTAATTTTTCCATTAAGCCCACTTTTCATGTAACCATCTATCCCGCTTTTGACATTTGTTTCTGCGATTTAAGAATTTCTATATTGATTGATTCTTCTGCGAAAACTTCAACAGGATCACGATTTTCGTCAAATTTTTCGATTTCGCTTGGTAAAACATTATTATCTGATCTGTACCACAATAAATCCATTGAACTTTCCATGCGATCAATTAAAGAGACATAAACTCTTTCAGGACTCCAGCTTGTATTAACTATGTGTAAAGATAATGAAAACATAATACCTACGATAGATGCTGACATAGCGAATGCGATTTCTTGAAGAAAGTTATTCATAACTGTTCTTGTTCCGTCAATATCTTGCAAATCCATCGAACCTAATTCGATAATACCGCCCTTGATACCTAAGAATGTTCCTAAGATACCAGCTACGATAAATAAACCTGGTAGAATACTTAAAATGTCATTTAGACCAGACATCGGAAGGATTCCAAAAACTTTATTAAAACATGGGTTATGATGAATCGTTGCTTTTGTGATGTGCATTAGTTTTGGGGTTTCTTTAGACCATTTTAAATGTTTTAATTGTTTTAAAATGTCTTTTACTAACCAAGCACAGCCTTGTTTCACTAAGAACATGCGATCGTGACTAGACATCACATGATCCATATTATCTTGGTGTTTGCGATCTCTTGATGCAAAGACTTCATAATATGTTTTTTCTAAAAGTTTTTTAGTTAATATATAAAAAGAAACGTCTGTTGCTGTTTTATTTGCAACATCTGAATCGATGTATCTATGTACACGTTTTTCGAATTCACGAGCAAACCACTCATGACGACGAACAGTGTAGTATATAGCCCATCTTAAAAATGCAGCTGCAACAAACACGGCCGTTAAAGCATATGGTAAATATGCGATAAACCATTTAGTTAAATTTTGTAGCGTTATGTGTTCCATGTGTACCCCTATTTTTTATCCATACTGAATCTAATAATTACTCTTTGACTTTTTTTACAATCATTTACAACGCAGTAGTCCTCTGCAGAACTAATTGTTCGGTCGGCCTTCATTAAATCCAGAAAGCTTCGACCTGAAACTTTTAATGAAGGGATTAATGAATTACGATGTTCAAAATTCATGTCTTTATTATCTAAAATATAACCGAAAATTGAATTTGCACGTTTATAGCTTAGATCCATATTGTATTTCAAAGCCTGTACATCTTCAGGTCTAGTTGATTTTGGATTGACGAATTTACCTTTGTAAGTCGGTGATGCGAAACCAATGATTTCAACAGCTGTAATTTTATCTGAAACCTTTGGATTCCCGAAAAGTGATTTAGAATAAATAGGAACTGCACTTTGTAAAATCTTTTTCATTTCTTCTTTTAAAGCCGAGGAATCGTTATCAAAATGGGCCTGACCGAAATCGATCTGCACATCCCCCGTATCTAAATCGATATCAGCTTTGATTCCTGCCTTTGCAAAACCTTTTTGAATTTCTTTGGCAACACCTTTACGCGCTTCTAACTCTGATCTGACTTGTGCTAACTGACCTTCAGTGTTTTTTAGTTGGCCACTAAGACCCGCAATTTCACCGGCTAGTTTTCGTTCTTTGCCAGCCATTTCATTTTTGAATGCAGCTTCGCGACGTCCAATTTCTGCAGCTCCTAAATTTTTCTGAGCACTTAGTGCTGCTCCGAAAGCTGCCTTTTCTTTTGCTAAGCCTTCTGCGTATTGTCCCTTAAGAGCATTAATTTTATTTTGTGTACTAGCTGCAGCTTCTGCTAATTGACCATTTAAATTAGCCAACTCTTGGCCTTTTTGGCTTAATGCTTGTTGTGTTTGTCCAAGCTGTTGGGATGTATTACTTAAAGCACTTTCAGTGCTAGCTAAAGCGCTTTGTGTGCTAGCTAGTTTATTTTTAGCTGATTCAAGTTCACCCAAAGTACGATCGTTCTGATTTTTTAGCACAACAACTTGCTGCTTAGCCATTTCGTTTAAATCGCTCAGCTTTTTTTGATAAGCTTTCTGACTGAGCTTAGCCTTTTTGAACGTTGCTTTTAATTGGGCTGCTTTTCTTGCTAGGTCATCATTAATAGATTTAATTTTATTTTCACGGTTTTGGATTTCTGTTTCTTTAGAATCAATAACCGTATTTAAGCCCGTAATTTGAGTTTGTTGATCAGTAATTTCAACATCTTGTTCATTAATAACCACATCACGATTACTAATTTTAACTTTCGAAAATTTGTTTGAATTGATCATATTACGGATCATTTTTTGGTATTTATTAAGAGCTAACTCTTTTTTTTCATTTTCCTTAGCTTCACGACGTAGTTTGTCTTTTTCGTTTTTAGAATCGTCTTGCAACAAAGTCAGCTTATCCATGAGCTCTTGATATTCTTCAAGTTCTGATTTTTCTGCACTTGTATTCAGATAATTATTTTTAACTTCTTCATACATTTGCAACTGATTTTCTAAATCGTTGACTTTAACTTTTAAATTTTGATTTTCTGTTTGGACCTGTAAACTATCCGTGCTGTTTCTTAAACTAGCCACAACATACAGAAGCAAAAATATAGATGATAATCCAAGAAACAAATCCGAATACGATGTCCAAAAACTATCATCTGAATGCGATTTATATTTATTATAATTAAATGCCATAGGTTTACTCCGATTAACCTATCGACACGACAGTGATTATTCATAAGCAAACTGGATGAAAACCCAACTTAAGTAGGTTTAATTGTTAAACAATATAGACCAAGATCTGGTCTGGATTTTACTCAAACAGCGCTTGAACCATTTCTTCTGACACAGCGTCTTGTTTGTAAATCGATTTAAAGACGTCATCAATAGCCGAATTAGCTTCGTCCATAAACTTTTTATTTACATCATCTGTTTTGACACAGCTTAAGAAAGAATAATTATTTAAACTTGTTACAACTTGCATATCGCTGACTTTGAATGTTTCAGGATTAAACTTTAAAGAAAAAATATGAAAATTAACCGGACGATCTTTTAAAAATTTATTGACGGGATATTTAAAAAAGCTTCGACCTGCAGGTGCTGCGCCTAATTTCCCAATAAGTCTTGGTGTGAATCCAATCTTACGACTACAGCCATCGTTTGTTGTTAAGTCTTTGTAAATTTGAAGTTCGCCCTTCATGCGACCAGCATAACCCCCAGAAAACCCACCGAACTGACCAAAATCTAAGTTTACTTCAGGAAGTTTTACTTTGTCCTTTGGTGATGTCGAAATTTGCTGCGTAATATCGACTATAACAAGAGGCTTTTCATTTTTAGTTGATTCGATACTTAAATGAGAAATATTGACTTCGTCATTTGATTTCAAAAAATCCATTTTATGTGATTTTAATTGGCCCATGAGCTGAACTTTAACATGAACATAATTTTTAACTAGGCGAATATGCGAAGCCAAAGTTACAAATTGAAACTGCTCTGCTGTGTTAACAGGAAGATTTAAAATGTTAGTCTTTAGGTTTGTATAAAATTGATAACCTTGCTGCGCCGTATGTTGATCGTGGTCAAAAGCGTAAACTTGAGCCTCATTAATAACCGGCAAATACAGTGGAGTTGTCTTTTCAATTTTAGTGTAAGGCGTAATATAAGTTGAAAAGACCAGGGGCTCTTCGTTTGGTAAATTAATATTAATTTTTTGTATGAAAGGCGATAATTTTTTATTCATTTCTTCGCCCAACTGTACAAAAATTTGTGTCATGTTTTTTTTATTTCCCAAAGCCAAAACGGTGGTCTTAATGGCTTCTTCAGCAATACTTTGAACTTGTGCTTCAATAATTTTCTTAAGCTTTTCTGTTTCAGGGCTACCTTTAGTCGATGGTGTTACGGTAATAAATGAATAGCGTTGGTTTTCAGCCAAAGGGCTAAGTCCTATTTGTGGAAAAGCTAAACTGTGTGAAAAACTAAATCCTAAGATTAATAACGCTTTTTTTAAAACTGTTTTTTTCATATATATTCCCATTTAATTAAAAATTGTCTAAAGGTAGTCTGTCAACTTCACAAGCCTTTAGCGGATCAGCTTGGTTTTTACGAACTAGATCGTGCATGAATAAAGTGGTTCTTTTTCCTGTTTTTTCTACAACCGCTTTTGTTGAGCTTGTTGAAGCCATTTCTTGGTAAAGCAGACAATCCTGTTTGCGGGCCTCATCAATGACGTTAGACATTTGGCTTTCAGTTAGATAAAAGCCCGTTTTATTAATTTGGTAATCTTCTAAATCTTGCACAAATGAAACCAAGCTTTTCTGTTTTAAAATACGCACTAATAACTTTTTTAACTTTTGAGGAGAAAGTTCATAATGGGCACCACTAGCATTTACTTCAGTGATTGTGGCTTGAGACAATCCCATTGATTTTAGAATTCCGATAATTTTCTGCTCATTTAAGCTTTCAACTGTGTTTGAAATCAGTGAACCTGGGCCCGTGTACCAAGTTAAAAAAGCCATATATAAAGAACCCTTAGTTAAACCTTCAGGCATATTTTCTGGCATTTTGTCAGCTTTCTTTAACATTGCACTGCTAATTTCAGTAAATACTTTTAATTCAGCTGTTTCAATAAATTCGTAACCATGGGTTTCCATTAGCTGAAATATTTTAGTCATCGCTATATCTTGCACGCGAGTGTAAGCTGCGAAGGAAAAATCTCTCCATTCTGCGACAACTTCAAAACGAGGTTCAACTTCAACATCGGCAGGAGAAAAAGTTTCAGACGCTTTTAGTTTTAATAGTTTAGCAAAACCGTTTTTTTGAATAGAAATTTTAGATTGTAATAACGGGAATATTTGCCCTTGAGTGTTTCCAACTTCAGCAAACATTTCGCATTTTACACCAGGTTGTAAACAGGCATTTTGCAAAGCGTATGAAATAGCTTGCGAACAAAATAATGATGATTCAACGTGCATGTCCATTTCAAAATTGTAAGTGATGCGTTTAATTTTTTGCTCGCCTAGAACCTGAAGACGATCAGCCATTGTGGTGTCTGTTCCTGCTACATCAAACGGATTTAATCTAACATCAGCTTTTTCTGCTAGAAACTTGGCAGCACGCGCTGCAATTTCTGCATCAGGAGTTAAGCCAGAATCTTTTGTTGCTGATTTATAGCGATAAACAACAAGTCTATTTTTATCACTTTGTAAAAAATGGTTAAGC
>JANOOI010000073.1:0-2717 GCA_031421235.1 Bdellovibrio sp. | reverse complement strand
GTTGCCGTTTGTAATTCACCACGGTTTGCTACACATATTTCACCACCGCCAGCGCCGTAACCATAAATAACTGGGTTACAAGGTGTCTTACAACTGCCTCTTCCTTCACCTACGGGATAATTACAAGTTAATCCTCTTTTGCTTTTTGCATAACTACCAATATATCCAGCAACGACGCAAGCTTCACCGACTTTATTTGCAAAGGCTTCTTGATTAATAAAAGAAATAAATAAATTCCATTTGTCTAATGAAGACGTTTCAGATTTTGAATTGGCTTTAGCCTTTGATTTTTCACTGACTTCTAAAACCTCGATTGATGCTGACCATAAAGCTCTTAAATTCACAATGTGCTGGGCTCTTTCGATTGGTGTCATCTTTTTCCAAGATGCTTTATCAATAGTTGGATAGCCTTGAAACTGAGCTGCCGCTTTCGATTTATTTTTCGGATTCATACCGTTTTGAATTTTAACTAAAGCGGGCTCTAGTAAATTGATATCCGCCGGCGTCAACGCCACGTTATCAAATGTGGCCCACTTTTCTGGTTGAGCTAAAATTTGAACTTGATGACTTTTTCCATCCCCGTCGATTGATAAGGCAATTGTTTTTTCACCTTTTGAATTCGTCACTTCACGAACTGCAAATTTTGGCATAATCGCATTTGGATTAGCTAAAAAGAATTTTTCAACTTTTTTGTAAACTTCACCTGGGTAAATGTGTTTTGTATTATTCCAAAACTCTTTATACGTCGTTTTTTTGTTTAAGCCTGAATCCAGAATAAAGTTTTGAACTTCCTTAAGACGTTTTTCAGATTGGGCACCCAAGGCCACTGTCGAAAAAGTCATTGTCCAAATCGATAAAAATAAGGCTAAAACCTTAAAAGAACTCGTTATTATTTTTGCAAAGTTTTTGAATTTCGTTGTCATTTTTAGATACTCCATCAGTGGGGGTTATCGGCGTCTCAAAATAGAAACTTAAACTGTTATGTTACATTAAGACTTACGTCGGCCCTTGGATTGTCGATCTTCTTTTTCACGACGATCTTGGCTTTCTTTATCAGATAACCATTCTGACCTTCGGTCTAGGTATGGAAACCGAAAGTAAAACGCAATGACTAAAACACCCAAAGTAATAATCACTGATAACAGCGAAAATATCTTCAGGAAATGGGGTTCAATAGAATTTGTATCGGCTTGGAATACGCGCATTGCAGTTATTCCTAAAACAATCAGCAATGTAATGATAGCCAATGTCCAAGATAATTTATGAGGTTTAAATAAAAATATTCCAGTGATAATTAAGAGTGAAAGCCACACCCAATCCATCACTGAGATCGTTTTCATCAGCGAATAAAAAATCTGTGGCTGATACCAGTTTTCTATCCCCGCTCCTGAAAAACTAATCAGAATATTACCGATAGGGGCTAATATAAATAGTGTTGCTAAAAAATAAACGCCATAAGGTTTTTTCAATGTTGTCGTCATAGCCATACTTTAATATTTATCTGATCATTTATCTACGGTTTTGAGTGTGAAATGGCAAAAAGGTCTAGTCAACATTTGCTATCTACGCTATAAATTAAGCCTATGAATATTAATGCATTTCCGTTCAGTCTTTATGCGGTCCTAGATGTCGAGCTTTATGTGGTTTTAGGTATATTAGGGATAGGGACGTATCTTTTTTATAAGTTTTTACTTAAGCGTATCACCCGAGAGCGTCATTTAAATATCCAGACTCATCTTAAAAGAATCAATCGTCATTTTCTGCTGCTGACTTTGTTTTATGCGGTTTATCTTTTGCTGTATAATTCGATCGATGGGTCTTTTTTTATTAAAAAAATTCTGCCGTATTTAGCAAGCTTAACTTATGTTTTCGGTGTCGCTTATTTTGTTCGTGTGTGCCGATTAAATGTTTTAATGTATCTATTTTTAGGATCAATGACTGCTGGCGTACCTTTATTATTAGTAAATATTTTTTCGTTAATACTTTTTGTGGCTCTTAGTTTTTGGTCAATGTCGCATATTTTTGGATTACAGCTTACACCGCTTTTGGCAACGTCTGCAGCTTTTTCTGTGATACTGGGCTTAGCCCTACAAGACACGTTAGGTAATTTATTTGCTGGCATTTCTTTACAAATCGATAACACTTTTGAAATCGGTGATTGGCTGGAAATTCAAAACGGGTCTCAAAAAACGATTGGCAAAGTCACTGAACTCAGTTGGCGATCAACGATGTTGGTGGGCCTTTCAGCTGAAGTTCTGACTTTGCCTAACAAAGTGATGGCCTCGTCGCAAATTGCTAATTATTCCCCTATGGGTCAGCCGATCATGCGCAGTCAAATTTTTAGAATTTCACACACAGACAATGCTGAAAAAGCTAAAGATCTCATTGAAAAGACATTATCACACATCGCTGATGTTCGGGCGATCCCTTCACCTTTGGCTTATATTAACGTTATCAGTGAAAGCTGGATTTCTATTAAAGCCCTATATTTTATTCAAGATTACGGTCAGCAGTTTATTATTGGCGATAAAGTCTATAACTTTTGCTTGCAGGCACTACAGCAAGAGGGTTATTCATTAGCCACGCAAGTTTTAAAGATTTCAGAATCAAAACCAGAGGCCTAATGGAATTAGAACATCAAAATCCAGTCAAGCTTTCAGCTCATAAACCAGTTGATCGTGATCATCCGTTGGCCACAAAAATCAGAAAACAAATCA
>JANOOI010000072.1:0-3063 GCA_031421235.1 Bdellovibrio sp. | reverse complement strand
AAAAAAATTATCCCTGGTGAAACAAATCGTGATGGAGTTATCTTAGATGAATCCACGACAAACTATTTAGCAGAATCAGGCGTTAAAGTTCAAAGTTTTGCAGTTTGTGACACAACCGCAGCAAATTCGACGGCTGCTAATTCAACAACAAACTCTGCAGAATTCGTCTACGGAGCTGACGGAATTACGCCGGTATCTGGTAAAAACAGTCAGCCATTTTATGCATACTCTTCACCAAGTATCGTTAATGGCCAAGAAGTTCAGCTGAATAATGTTTACGTTGGTAATCCACGTTTTTGCAAAATCAGATATGTATTCACCGAAACAAATGCTGCTAGCTCAGCACCAAAGTATCGTGATTGGAAATTAAAAGGTGCGGAAATGTGTACATTTACAGAATTCAACGACCCTTTAACTGAAGCTGCACCTCAGTAATTTTTTTGAATTGTACGACAATTAATTATTAGGAGTGCTTAATATGAAACAAAAATCTAGATTTATGAAACAAATCATATTAAGCACTTTAATTTTAACATTTTCCTCAGTCCAAGTGCTAGCCTGCGAAGTTACGAAAATTTCTGGTTCAATTTCAAAAATTTTTATTGATCCCAATACGGGGGATATTCAAAGTGACTTACCTAACGAGGGAATGACCATAAACAAGTGTGGTCCAAAAACAACGCACATTCTAATCTCAAAAAATACAGTTTTCCAGTATTTAAATTCTAGGTCCCAATCCGTAGAAAAAACAAATCAAATTCAAATTAACAAAACGTGTTCGATAAAAAATGAAGTCTCAGGGTATGAACAATTGAACTCTGACTTATATTTTTCACAACTGAAATTGAAAAGCGAAATACTCAATAAATGCTTACTATTTAATATATCAAATTCGTTGGATCAAAAAATAGTGATCTTGCAGTCCAATGACTGCCATGTCGTGAAATCAAACCCAGCAGGCTCGGACCTTATTTTACAAGGATCCGCTTGTACGATGGTTTATAATCAAAGCGTCCCGCAAAATATTAAATACTTAATCAACGATGATTGCAAAACCTCAAATTTCATAATGCAGTACGAAGCACAAGACGTTCTAACTCAAATCCTGATCCAAGAGGCCTCGAACACAGAGCTCATAAATCCTAACAGCCGAAAAGCTGAGAAATTCATAAAAGGAAATCCAGAGGGACCTTTTGTCAGCCGAAATATGATCTTAAAATTTCTTCCAGAGCTTGAGAAATTTCCTACAGAAAATGATGAAGTCAGCAAATTAAATTTTCCTTCGGTCTTATCTGCAAATTTTCATCAAGGCCAAGTGCTGATGCGCAGCTTTGGAAAACAAACAAAATTTGATTTCGAATTTTTAGTTGAAAATTTATCTAAGTCATTCTGCAAAGATGGCTTCTGTACGAAGGCCAGTCAATCAGTGAATCCGGTGATTGCACGGATAGATATTTATAAAAAAAATAGCAACCGCTATGAAAAACTAAATTCAGAATCTTTTTATGCTCCGCTATTTATTCCGATGAACTGGTCTGGTTTACTTGAAACTTCAGATCGTGGACTTTTTGTAAACGGCTTACAAAATTTATACTTAGTGGATAAAGTCATTCATCCTAACGACCAGATTCGAATTCAAGTAGATTTTTTGGATGCAAAAGATATTTTGGACGATTTAAAAATGATGGCACCAGATGAAATTGGATTTTCGGATTCTACAGATTCAAATGGATACAGCGATTCACTTCCCAAAATGCCAACCCTGAAAGCACCTTCTTTGAGCGCTAAACTTGTAAGCCTGCCAAATATTGGGCTTGGCAATATCAATGTAAAAGATTTAGAGAATTTTGGTATCGATATGAAAACATCATTTACTCACCGATTCAAAAAACTTTGTAACCGTGATAATAAATGCGCTGACATTAAAACTTATGAGCCCTTTGATAGACTAGTAACCGAATTTTCTGTGGGACCAACCGAAAACGGATTAATCAGCACTGAAAACATAATTGTTCAGAAAAAGTCAAAAGTTTTTGAAAGCTACACGAAAAAAATAGGCAACTACCCAGCAATTGTATGTCAATAAAAAGATTTTTACTTATTTTTTTCAGTTTTATTTTATTTTCATCAGTCATTTATGCTGATGTATGGCCAGTTAACAATTCATGGAATTCATCTTGGGAAAAGAAATATGAAACATGGATTTCCGAGTCCGTAAAAGAAGATTTTTTTATAAAAGGTAAACTTGCTACAGACTGTGCCGACTCTGTGATTGCTCTTAGAACTATTTTTGCCAGAGATAATCAACTGCCTATAGCTTTTCATTTGAGTGACGGCTCAGTATCGACTCAAGCTTCTGAAAAAAAAGAAAACTCACCCGATGCAAAAAAAAATTGGAGTGATGACAGACAATTCGTAAAGTATTTAATTTTTTTATTAAAAAACAACAGCTCTTCCTCGTTAATCAAAGACGCCTATCCTATCAGTTTAAGCAGCCATTCCATTCGTCCTGGAGTTTTCTTTATACATGACTATGTTGAAAGTCGTCATGTCGATATCGTACACAAGATCGATTGGTCTGGGCGAACTCTGCCGCTGACGATGCTGTCCTCAACGGTTCCAGCTGAAATTCGCGAGTTAACTTCCTATCCATTTTATTTTACTTCATTTCCGATAAAAAACAAAAGTGGATTCATGAGGTTTCGCTGGCCTAACCAAACACAAACCGATTTTTTCTCGAACGAACAATATGACCTTGAAAATCAATACGCGAAACAAAGTTTTGACAGTGTCGTTGCAAAGCGCATTTTGGGTTTCCCCCTTAAAGCAGACGTAAAAATTCATCAGCTTTTTTCTAGTCTGATTGAGAAATTGAATTCACGCATAAAAATAGTTGAAGCTGGACATCAACACTGTCATATCGATGAATGCCAGAAAGGCAGTTCAAGCTATTACAACTACAGCACGCCTGCTCGTGATGGAAATATTGGTTACATGATATTTTTAATTGAAGAAATTGTTAATAACGAAGGCTTCGGGGAAGATTCATCAACCATTAGCCTT
>JANOOI010000071.1:0-12201 GCA_031421235.1 Bdellovibrio sp. | reverse complement strand
TTAACAAATGCGTCCAAGAAAAAGGGACTTCAACAAAATAGCCGGTCGTTTAATAAACAATCTTCTGAAACTGTGGTCTGGTTGTTTGTCGCTGTGTTTAACGGTGGTAAACACTTATTAATAATAACAGGCTTAACTTCCGCAGCACGACTAAGGCCTGAGGCCACGTGCAAAATAATATCATGAATTTCTTCAAAATTAATGTAGCCATCACCATTTGCATGAAGAACAAATAAATTAGCTTCGCGAAAGCGGCTAGATATGAAAGTTTCATTTTTTTCTTCGATCATTTCTAGGTTAACTAATAATGGCTTTAAAGTCTTAAACGGAATCTGTAATTCAGGTTCAGTTAAGCCCAGTAACGTTTGCACGTTAACTAATTCAGTTGAAAAAGAGCGAATTAAAAACCGTGCTGCATTTTGTGATAATAATGATTTGTAGAAATCAGTATGTGAGATCAAAGTGATTGGCTGAAAACTAAAATCAAGCTGTCCATTTGGATTAAAGTTTAATGGGTATTTTGTTTTATGAATACGACGGATTTCGCCGATCATATCACTTTCAACCGAGTCTATATCAATGTCCAATGATGATTTTTTAATGATTTCTTTAAACTGAGTGTATTCCAACTGTGTTGCATCTTTAAATAGATCAAATGATTTCAATTGCAGATCCATGGATCTGCTTAATTCAGCGAAAAAATAGTGAACAGCCTCTTGATTAATAAATGGTTTTATCGCACCGCTGTTTAGACGATTTTCTGGGCTTCTAAAAATATGATTGATCAGTAACACAACAGCCGATTGAATATTTTTTTGAGGAATAATTACTGGCAAATCGGCAAAAAACTGAGCGTGATAAATTAAATCTGTTAATTCAGTATGGGTTAACTTTTTGCTATTCTTTTGTTTAATAATTTCTAAAATAATGGGCTTAGTGACTAATATTAATTCCTTTAGATTTACATTAAATTCTTTTGTGTAAGTATCGTAAGGCTTCACAAATAATTCATATTCATATTCTTTAAGTAAAATTTGCGAACCAAATAACAATAATCGCCTCACATCATCTTTACGAATTTGTTCAGACTGTGAGTCCGACAGAACCTGCTTCAAAGAAAATAGCAAGTTAACAACTTGCTCAGTTTTTGAAGTAATCCGAAGCTCTTCAATCAATTGATTCGCATTTAAATCATTTAATATTTTTAAAATTTCTGTTTTTGTGATTTCGCCATCGATCAAATCACTTAACGCGACAACTGCCAAACTAAATTCTTTTTCAATTTTTCTAAAGTCAGCTTTGAAAATTTTTGTGTTTGATGAAATGCTATTTTCAATACGATCAATATGACTGAGCAATAAACCTGTATTGATGGTAAATGTGGGAATTTTTTTCTGAAACAGATCTATATCTGCGCTTTTCCAAATACCAGCCTGAGTCTGTTTTTTACCCAGTATAAACTGCTTCAAAATATCAGCGTCTTCGACAAGATCTAAAGTAATGACATCTTCAGTAAAAATAGCATAAGCAGATGAAACAAGGTCAAAAATTTGCTGGTTAGTCAGTCCATTTTTTTGTTGTTCTGTTAAAATAAGCTCTAAATAATCAGTTACCTCTAGGGCAATATCTGTGTAGATTTTCCATCGACGAATAGTTGTAGCTTCCATGTCTTTAACTATAAAATAATCATAACGTAGGTATTCAAAAAAGATCTCATGAAGAGTTTTAGCGATAACTAGCCAATCTTTCGATTGAATCGCAGACCCACCACCAACTAAATTGATTTTAAAATTAATGACAAAAACTTTTGTTTTTTCAATAGCCTCTACAGTTTCGGTTTTAGCTTCGGCAAATATTGCGGCTTGTTTAATGAATTCCATGAAATCATTAATTTCATAACTATTACCTGACCTAGAAAATATTCCGAATATTTCTTGAATACTTGTCGATATCTTTATTTTTTGTAACCGAAAATACAGATCTTTGTCTTCATCAATCATGCCAGAAAACGGTTTTTTCGAAAGCAGAAACTGCATGTCGTCTGTCAGATCAGAAACAGGTTTTCTGAGTGTTAGTAATAAATCTGATAATCGAATTATTTCTTCAGCAGTGAGTTTACTTTGATCTCCGCCCACTAAAGTTTTTTTCAAAATCATAATCTGTTTCAAAAAAGCTGGTTCAATGATTTGTCCGGGGCTTAAAAAGTTTTTTTCAACAAAATACGATAATTCTTCAGGTAAATAAATTCCATCTTCATTGCCTTTTATATTGTCTTTAAAAGCAATCAAAACCTGGCTGATGCAAACAACAGCTTGTTCCATGTTTTGTTTCTGAGCAGAACCTGCAAAAAATAATTTAAAATCTTCAACGGCTTGATTTAAGCACTTAGAACCTTGTATTTCGACGGGCTTAATTTTGATGACAGGTTCTTGCAAGACAAAACCACAACCGGATAAAAACATCGTTATTGCAATAGTTATAGTTAATACCACTAAAGTATTTATAATTTTAGTAAACATAACTAAGCCCCGAATAAAAACGATCATTCGATTTATATTTATTGATAAAATGATCATCATTTTGCAATACTCCTGATTCAACACCAAGTACATCCATACCTAATTTTAAGTTCATTGCCTTGATAATTTCAAACTTTTGTTGAAAAGACAGGACTGATCCCTTTTGAACCTGGTCATAAAGCCATTCAATTTGACTTGTTTGTGACCTAGCTAAAAAAGCGTAATACGATAATTCTGCGCCAATTTTTAATGGCTTAAAATACTGCTGTCTGAACTTAGTAAAAGTGAAGATGTTTTCAGATCCATCAAAGTTTAGATCTTTAATTTCTCCGCCATTGACTAAGCCGTAGGCCACATAAACTGACTGGTTCAAATCGGCATTCGATCTTATTTGATAAGCTAGCTTAATGGCTTGCACATCCATAGGAGATAGCTTTTGCAACGACCGACCTACATTCGGTTTCTGTTGTTCTGGCTTGTCATATAATGATGACAACTGAAGCTGCCAACGCTCGTTTAAACCCAATGTGTAATCCAAGTGAACCGTATTTGCGTAATTAACAGCGGGGGTAAAATTCACGTTCCCAGTGGCATCCAAGTCAGCATAGGTCTGTCGATCGATGGTAATTTGTGGCAACGGCCCGTATTTATAACCCCACTGAATTTGTGAAGTCTGTGCAACGCCAAACTTCATCCCGCCAGCTAATCTAAAAGAGGGGTTATTTAATATTTTTTTGGTGTCGTAGCTGTTTAAGGTATAATTAATGTCTTTTGTTTGATTATTAAAAATAAATTTTTCAGGGGGCTTTTTTGACCATCGATTTTGTGGTATCGCATCGCCGTCTTCAATTTTAACCAAAGGCTCTTGATTTGGTAAATACAGGGGGTAATAGCCCATTAAAAATGAATATCGACTGTTTGTAAATTCATATTCAAAGCCAGCTAAACCCTGGTGCGTGTATTGCAAGTAATCTTGAGTAAAATAAGGATGCACTAATCCTAAATTAAATGTTTTGTCGGCTGCACTGGGTTTTGTGTATTGACGACCAAAACCATAATTGTGATTTGCACTTTTAAATTTATAATAGACCTCAGGAATTGAAAGATCTAACTGGCTTGACAATCCAGACTGAGCATACAGGGCCACATCGATTTTCGTACGTGATGAGACCGTCATAGTATTATAAGTGTACGCGAGCTTTACAGTATTTTCTTGTTTCGCGATTTCACTGTTTGAGACCACATACTGATAAGAATTTATGTCAAACTTTAGTTGGTTCAATGATTTTACAGATTCAGTTTCTAAAAGACTAAAATATAAACTTTGTTGATTATCAAGAGATGACCAAACAGCTAATGGGAGCATTAAAATAACTAACAAACGAGCGATGAAAATTTGCATTTTCGTACTATGATATTTAGCCTTGATGAGAGTCAAATGAATGACGCAAAAATGTAAACATCAACATATACAACACTGGGATTGACACAGAGATTGAAAAAATTTCAAATATTAAAGCGAGGTTTATACTATGATTAAAAATTCAGCACCAGGGGCGGCCGTAGATACATTGCTAACAACCATGTGGAACGATTATTGTAAAATGAATCCCCAAGCTCATGATATTTTTAAATCGTTCACGGAGCAAAAAAATGAAACAGTGATCAACGATCACATTGCTTTAAGAACATTTAATCATCCAAAGCTTGGTCTTAAATCGCTGGCTCAGCATTTTGAAAAACATGGCTATGTTGAACGTGGAGAGTATTTTTTTAAAGAGAAAAAACTTTACGCTAAACACTACGAAAACGTCAACAACCCTGACAGCCCTAAGATTTTTATTTCAGAATTAGAGCTAGAAAAAATGTCAGTTTTTGTTCAAACGACTTTAGCTAAAATTATTCAAGAAATCCCCGATCAAAAAATCACCGCTGAAAATTTTATTTACAGCGGGCGCCATTGGAAAGCTGATTACACAACTTATTTAAAATTAGCTGAAGAAAGCGAATATGCCTCGTGGGTGTACGCTTTTGGATTCAGACCTAATCATTTTACTGTCAGCATAAATCATTTAAAAAATTTCAAAACCATCACTGAAGTGAATGATTTTATTAAATCTTTCGGGCATAAGTTAAATGCATCTGGTGGCGAAATCAAAGGGACTTCTGCCGAATTATTAGAGCAAAGCTCTACATTAGCTAACGCCATTCCTGTTGAGTTTTCTGACGGAATTCATTCAATACCCGCTTGCTATTATGAATTTGCAAAAAGATATCCGGATCATTCAGGAAAAATTTATCAGGGATTTATTGCTAAATCGGCAGATAAAATTTTTGAAAGCACGAACAGATCATAATGATGAAACCATCATTATTAACTTTTTTTGTATTATTTTTTGTTTTAAAACCTGCTTCCGCAGATCAATCGATTTTTGTTAAAAAAACAAAAGGTCAGTCAGCCATTATTGAATCAGACAAACCTTTGATCGAAGGTAAAAAATATCGAATCATGGAATATGATAGCTTATCTGCAGATCAAAATATTAACATTCATAATTCTTTCACCATCGGCGGGGATTTATCGATTGCTAAAGCAGATCGCTTACAGGAAATATTTTTTGGTGTAGAAACGCGCTACGGCTGGATCGATACTGATTACGAATACGGGCCGACTTTTCAGTTTGAAAGCCTTGACCAAGGCGGTGGTGCTAATACAAAACTTTTTGTTGGTGGATACGGTGACTACCGTTTATACCAGGACGATTCACATTTCGGGCTAACAGCCCAGACGCAAATCGGTTATTTTAAATCAAATGCTAATATTCGAACAAATATTTATAATTTAGGAGCTGGCGTTTTTTATTCGTGGTTTTTTCATAAAAAAACCTCGGCTTTAAGGACCGAGGCTTTAGCTGAATCTAAAACTATTGTTGCCTATAATCAGAAAACTCAGGCTTTAGGTTTCAATGGTAAAATATTTTTAGTCTTTTATTTCTAAAAACGACTAGCTAATTACCAGTTAATATCGTCAACAGAATAACCCATATCTTCGATAGCACCTTTGTACATACCTTTGATAAAGTCTTTCGCTTGTTCAGGTTTTAAACCTAATTGATTAGCTGATCTGTTTGTTAAATCTCTCATCTTTTCTTCAGCTGAAGCATCACCATTTTTGAATGCGTTCACTGCAGACAAGGCATCATTAAACTGAACACCGAAAACTGTTTTAAAAGTTTTATCCATGTCACCAGCTGTGATTTTACCACGTTCAGCACCCATAACAGCCCACGAATTTAATGCTGAAGCTACAGCCACAGCTTTAGATTGTGATAAACCGTATTGCTTTACTAATTTTTCTGCGCCTGCTTTGATTAAGCTTTTATTGGCCTCTGAAGCTAAAGCTTTTGAATTTACATCAGTCGCATTTTTAGCATTTTTATTGTTAATAGCTTGTCCGTATTTTGAAGAGCTTGTGTCTGTATTATATAGAATACCTGTATCACCAAACCAGTATGTTTTGTTCGATACGTTTTCCCAGAATAAACCAGTTGTACCTACACCGATTGTTGTTCCACCGATGTAACCAGCAAAATCATTAACATTGGCATTGTATTGAAAGCTTCCTAAGTCGTTGTAAACTTTTGCTTGCCCAGAACTATCAAATTTCACGTACCATAAATCATCGGAACCGTACCCTGAACGGTTATAATCTGGATCTGCTGTCACAGTAATACGTTTATCCGTGCTACGTGAAAATGTGCAACCCGGAGTCGGTTTTGAATTTAAGCAAACGTCTCCAAAAACTGTTTCGTACGGATAACTGATCACGCTGGCTGAGTCAGTCACCGTTGTACTGCTGCCGCCTCCACCGCCACCACCACCACAAGATGACACTACGGCCAACATTGCTGTTAATGCAGATAATTTAAGACTTGAACGCCACCCTAGCTTTGTTAATTCCTTCAATTTCATTTTTTCCCCTAATTTAGTGTTTTGTTATAATTTAAGACTTACTCTTAAAATTTTATCTCCACAAAAATAGTCCAAAGCATACCCACCACTTTGTAATAAGGAATCCTTCTTATTAGTTTCACCTAAATAAACTGGGGCCTCGTTGGCCCTGCATCCTTGCGGTGATTGAAAGTTTAATCGTGCTGGTGACACAATTTGCAACTGACTATTACCCTTTGCAAGAATCGGTACCAACATTTTGACACCAAGATTTAAACCACTACCTTCAGTTGTAAAAAGTGCAGGCAATTTGTTAGAGACCTTGGCTGTTCCATTTTCAGTGCTGTTTTTTTGGACAACAGTGATTGGGAATTGCAAATCGACTGTTAAGTCATCGCCAATAAATGTGTATTTATTTAAACTGGTCTGAGCGACTTTTTTGTTCATCAGATCATGATATTCAATTTCAGTATTAGTCATCATAAACACACCAACTTGTTGTGATCCCATGTAGGCCGACCTGACACGCAGAGGTGAATCAAAGACCGTGTTTTGTGAATTTAAAATTTGATCTGATAGGGTTTGATTTTCAGAATTATAAATAGTCACACGTTGTTTTTGATGAGCATCTAAAGAAAACCAAAATGTCCCATTATGTTCTAGTTCACTGCTGTTTAAATTTAAAACCTTATCCACACGCGTGTCTAATAAGTTTCTGTAGTTCTGACCTGCACTTAATTGTGTAATCTTTTTTTCGACTAATAATTTTGCAGATTGAACTAAACCAACTGAAAAATCGTAAATATACGATGGCTTGATTTCTGTTCCTTGATTCCTGGCAATTAAAGTGGGTACGATTCCTTGCTGAATTTGCTTCAGTGTCGGCTGAATGATGTCAACAATCTTTGCTTTACCTGGAAGAGTTAACTCATTCAGTTTAAAATCTTCATTTAAATAATAATACCGAATGGCGACATCTGATTTTTTAGGTTTAGCTTTGATCTTTGTATCCCATAAATCAGTAATGTCGACTTCTGTTTTTGCCGCATAGCCTTGATTCACCCAAGCTGGACGAAGCACACTGCCTACTTTCATCCAACTAAAATTTAATGGAATAATCGCTCGATCATCGTAAAATGAATAATTTTTTACTAATTTGAATTGGTCATCAAAAATATAAAAATGAAGCTTGTAATCACTTTTATTTCTGATCCAGTCTTCTTTCATGTATTCGACTAATGTTAATACGTATTCTGATTTACCATCGCCATTAATATCCATACGCACGCGGTGCTGCGGCTGCGTCCTTTTAATATTTCCTGAAAAAGGAATCGATTGCAGAGCTGTAACAATGTACTTTTCTGTTTTTTTGTCATTAGCATATTTTATCAAACCTGTTTGAAAAGATTCAGTTTCTTGTTTTAAAATCACATAATCACGTGCGTGAATATTTTGATCATAGATTTCATCAACTAAAAACCATTTTACTCCGCGCGGAATAAGTCCTAGGACTGGGATTCTTACGATTTCATCATCAATGATGTCTGCAGAAAAACTGGTCACGATTTCTGCTTTCAATTCAAAACGCTTCATCATTTTATTATTTAATGTAATGCTCACATCAAACAATAGATCACTGATCATTTGTGAATTTGAAATGGTCCCCTCATAAGGAACTTGCATCGTAATTAAAACTGATTTTTTCTGCCCTTGCGCCCAAACAGTCCCTTCAATTTCATCAATCACTTCAATATTTTTGATCATTGGAAATAAAGCGCTTTTAACTTTGGGTTGTAAATCAATTTGGAATTGTTCAACACTGACATCTTGCCAGTAATTTTTTAATTCGAATTTAAACTGTATTGTTTCAGCTTGCCGGTCCCATTTAATCACATGGGTTTCTTTTGTCGCACTTAAAATCAAAGGCTGTGCTTTGACTTTCATTGATCTAGAAAAATCAGCTTGTCCTGATAAAACATATCTTTTGTAAGATGAATCAGGTAGTACAGTTTTTTGTGAACCTGTTAAAGGCCCAATCACCACCGGTAAGGGTTCTTGCACTGGACGCGCACCTAAAACTAAACGTGCGTAAATATCTTTGGCTGGAATGCCTTCAGATAACATTTTAGCAATAAGGCCAGCAACAAGCGGTGATGCTTGAGATGTTCCTGATAAAATATCGACTCCCACAAATCCAGGAAGTCTGACTGAACGATAGGCTGTTGGAATTGTCGATAAAATTGATGTGCCAGGAGCTGCTATATCCACACCGTAACCAAAATTAGAAAAATGCGAAAGGGATCCATCTGGACGGGTTGCACCCACGCAAATAACACTTTCGTATTGGCAAGGTCTAAGTAATGCTGTTGTTGAATCATTACCAGCTGCTGCCACAATAATAATACCACGACGTTGAGCTTCGCTAATCACTTGTCTCATGATGTCTGAATCCTGCCCTTGCGGCCAGCCTAATGATAAATTAATAACTTGGGCTCCTGAATTCATTGCGTAAATCATTCCGCGGGCGATTCTTTCAGATAAGTTAATATTAGCTTTAAAATTACCACGAATTGTCTCACTAGGACCAAGATCAATAATAGTTTGAGATACTGCTGGTGAATTTAAACTAAAAGGTTTGATCGGTTCGTTCGGCCCATTACTAACAACTTGTACAGGAATAATTTGAATCTGATCAGTGACTGCCGCCACAAGACCTGCCACATGTGTACCATGACCGATCGGATCTCCAAATTCAGGCGTTCCAACTATTTTTGTATTTCCTAATTCTTCACCTAGAATACTCCACCCTGCGCAATCCGCAGGGTACTGATTATTATTCAAATCAAAATCTGCAGAACCCACAGTAAAATATTTTTCGTCACAGGATTTTTTATTTTTATCTTTTAAACAGATTTTATATTTTTCTAATACCTGACATTCTTTTTCATTACGAGCGATTCTATGACGCAAGAACGGATGTTGAGTATCAACACCTGTATCTAAGATAGCAACTTTAATGATCTTAAGCGGTGTGACCATTGTTTGCTGATTTTGTGTTAAGCCAATATCTTCGTTCACACGCGCTTGCAACTGATAGGTTTGCAATGGGTTTAAATCAAACAACACCATTTCGCTGCCTTTATTTTTAAAGGCCCAAGAATTTTTAATTAAATTTGTGTACTGCTGAAGATTTTGTGCTTGCGCTGTTGCTAATGATAATAAAACAACAAGAACAGAAACGTGATTTCGATTTATCATTGGAAGCTCCCTTGTGTGCGGTCCAGTTCCAGCGGGCTAATCAGTGACTTTTCAGCAATTATATTTAATAAACCATTCGAATACGGATGTTTATCAGCTGGTTCACCAACGATGTTACTGACATAAACACTTTGATCAGCATCTTCGTCACCAGTTCTAAAACCTGTGACTTCAAGAAAAAATAAATAATTTTCTTTACCGATTGCATTTAATAAAACATTCACTGGAATATTTTTTTCTAATTCGTAAATCAGTTGTGTCATCCATTTATTTTGTTCGCGTAAACTTCCAGCTTCAAAATTTCTTGAAATTCGAATTATATTTTCGATCCAGGGCTCTAGACATTCGTAGTTTGAACCTTTAAGCCATTTATAATTATACATTTGGGCTTTGTTAGCATTACACCTTGCTAAATAAGCTTGTTGACCTTTTTTAAGGTCACCGTTACCCATTAAAACAATCATGTTATTATAAACAGCCCTATCAGCTGAACGAAATTTGTTGTCCTTACCCATTTCACTCATTTTCTGAAAAAAACGGCCTAAGAATTTAGCTTTATCTTTTTCAATGTCTTTGACATCAGGATACACAACAAAAGATTTAATTTTATCTAATGCTGTTGGTAACAATGATAAATTTTCAGTGATTCTGAAGAAATCGACTTTTTTAACATTGTTAAAAGTTCCTTCAGGGATCAGATCAACTGATTCAAATTCAGTTCCTTTAAGTTTGTCTTGTGTGATTTTAATAATTCGATCCAGATCTGATTTTTTAAGTGACCAACCACTCCAGACAGTTTGAATCACAGATACGCTGGGTAAAGCGCCTGGACGATCTTGTGATAATTCTGTATCTGTGCGTATAGTGTGCCACTGGGCTTGACCAAATGGAACTTGTGATGGATTTTTTGTATCCTGTGATAATTTAGGTACGAAATCACCTTTGATTTTTTCTTTTAAATAACCATCAAACATATTTAGCCCAAAACCTAAATAATCTTTACCAACCAATTCACCTTTTTTGTAAGTGACGATTTCAATGGGTCGATTATTGGCTGTTTCACCATGTCCTGGATCAGCAAGTTCAGATTTCTGAATTTTAATGTAATGCTCTTCATCCAACCTAGCCGAACGATACCATAAAATCTTAGCTGTCATTTCATTTGTTTTTAACCCGTGATCAATTGAAAATTGCTGTTTTTTGAAGTGAGCATACAGCTGATCAGCACTAGATTGAAAAATAATTCCACGTAAAGCAGAACTTAGATTTTTCGTGTATTCTTTTTGCTCTTGATAGTTTTTTTCTTCATCTGAACCTTCTTCCAGTTTTAGCTCACCTGAATCAACTTGTTTAATGAAATCACTATTAAATTGTAAAACAAAGGCATCTGTATGTAGATCAGTAAAAGTTGTTTCATTTTTAATTTTAAGTAAATTAATAAAATAATTAAAATCAAAAGTTAAACTAAGCGCTTTGGAATTTTGATTTCTTAAATAAATTTGAAATCCGACATCAGTGCGAATAATTTGTGTCTGTCTTAAAATCACTTTTTGTGTTCCCACTGAAAGACTGAACGTTGGCACAGTGACTCCAGAGAAACCAATCAACGCATCTAATCCGGCGTCATAACCCATTTGACCGGCTACACCGACTGATTCGGTGATTGTGAAGACTTCACCAGTTTTAAGTGCGGCAACAAATTCAGTAAGCTTTCCATCTTTTAATGGTGAAGCTATTTTTTTCAGATGACTCGGAACAAGAACATCTTTCCATGGAATGGCTTTTGTTTCTTTAATTGAAGATAAGGGTCTGACATGCGTAAAATCACGATTGTATGAAACTTGGCCACCTAAATTCTGACTGTAACCATAAATATCATTAATAATTTTAAAAATTCCAAGTCCCGCACTAATAGTCACGTTATCAACCAACTGAACAGCTGCTTGGCTTCCGTAAAAAGTTCCTGTTGTTACTAATCTCTGCGCTGAAAAATTAAGGCCGAATTGACGTCCTACTGCAGAACCCACAGGCTTAAAACCGTTTTCAGTGATAATCACACCGTCTAACTGTTGAGTTAAAATTTTTGATTTATTTAGTTTTACATTTAATAAATCAACAGCTGCGCCTAATGCTGATGATTGGGCTTTCACATTCATGTATTGGATCAGATCACCGGTTTCAAATGGAGATTGTCTTTCCCCGTGTGAAAAGCGTTGAGGATATCCTGCAATATATTCAGTTGTGACTTTGCCGTTAATAACTAGTCCGTCTTGTGAAGTGTATTTTAAATTGGGCGTTGGTACTAAATTGAAATTTTTTAATTCATTCGAACTAAAAAAGGTATTCATCATATTTTTATATCTTAAAATCAGTTTGGCCTTAACCAGCGGGCGTAAAGAAACTGGGTATTTAGAGGTCTCGACAATTTCAGACCAATCAGTATCTGTTAGGGAGGCCATTCGTTTTAAAATCC
>JANOOI010000070.1:0-6701 GCA_031421235.1 Bdellovibrio sp. | reverse complement strand
GGCGGCGGAAATAGACCTAGAAGAAATTTCTAATGGCTAAAGACGATTTAATTAGCCTTGATGGCAAAATCGTAGATCTTAAGGGCGGCGGTATTTATTCTGTTATCTTGGATAACGGAGTCAGTATTTCTGCTCGAGTCTGTGGAAAAATGAAACGATTTAATATTCGTATCGTTCCCGGAGATCGTGTTTCAGTTTCTGTATCACCGTATGACGTGACACATGGACTGATCATGTTTAGACATAAAATTTAGTTTTAAGAATTATTAATAACTTAATAATTTAAATATAAAACTAAACCAGCTAAATATAAAAAACGCTTAAAGAGAAATGCTAAAGAAAAGCTAAGTCACTTAACTTGTTTCGCAATGATGTTTTGAATCTCATGCGGAACAAGTTTTTTCCACGAAGAATCTTTTTTCTTCATCAGCTTCATAATATCTTCTGAATGAATAAATTCTGTAATCTGATCACAACCTGAAATATCTTGAATCAATTTATTTTCAATTAAATGAGAATAGATGTTTCTGATGTTTTTGTCGGGATTAAAACTTTTTGTTTGAATACAAATAAGTGGTGTTTTATGAGGGTAAATATATAGACGTGTAGACTGGTCTAACAATTTACCCATACCTTCAAGTAAACCACCACTTAAATCACTATAAAATTTTTCATCAAATAATTTTTCTAAATGTGAAGCTCCAATGACAATCCCTAGCGGCTTATCCGAAATAAGACGTAAATATTCTTTCAACTGATAAAATAATGAAAAATTAGTCACTAAGATTGGTTTTTTTAAAGTCGAAAGCATTTCAACTTTAACTAAAGCTTCTTCAACTGTTAATGTTGATTTCTTAATACGATTATTAAAATTAAACTCAAAAACAGTCGTGGTGTCATTTGCTTTCAGTGTAAATTCTTTTGTAAAATGCTGTTGGCCTTTATCGGCGACATCGATGTGTGTATTAGTAACGGGATGATAAAAAGCTCGCTGCACTAAAATATTTTTACCCCAAAGACCGTCACTTGGATTTTGAATTTTTCCTTCAGGGTTAATGTAGACAGCGTCGCTCCAGCCTTTTTTGACCATCAATAAATTAGCTTCGATTTCATTAAAGTGCTTGAAAGCTTCGCCGCTAAAATGAATCGCATCAACACTGATCGATCCTTCCTTTAGATCATCAAATAAATGATCAATAAAAGTTTCAGTGTCTTCGGTGTTGTAAAATGCAGAGTGAATAAGATTAACACCTAAAATGCTCAAAGTGTCCTGCTGCTGCAAACGATGCTTGTCTAGTAAACGCATATGAAGCATCACTTCAGATGGAGCACTTTGAGGCTTGTGTTGAAAGCGAACGCCCATCCATCCGTGACTTTTAGAACCTTGGTTGTTTGACGCTGTCGCGACTGTGTCGGCGAATGCAAAAAAAGTTGTTTTTGATCCGCGGGTAGAACTGAGTCGGTCAATTAATTTTGTGTATTCTTTTTCTAGCATTTTGCTAAGACGGGATTCGCAAACGTAACGACCTGATTTTTCTTTACCATAAATGATATCACTATACGTCATGTCATAAGCTGAAATTGTTAAAGCAATTGTTTGCGAAGCTTTACCAGCTTGAAAAAACTGACGAGCAACTTCTTGGCCTGCACCAATTTCTGCAAATGAGCCGTATTTCATGAGGTCTAAATTAATATCAAGAGCTTTGTCTATCGTAGATTTTGTTCTTTGGCTCATAAGTTAATCCAACTCATTTCTTTGTATATTTATGTTTACTGCTGCTTTCAGTATCTGTTTTAATCCAACCAGTTAAAGCTAAACTCATGGCTTTTTCGATCGGCATATCAATGGGCTCTAATTCAAGTTTATTGACTAAAACTGTGTAGCCACCAAGTCCGTAACTCATGGGAATATAAACAGCGATTCTATCATTTTTAAATACAAGCTTTACGCCAAGATCATCAAAGGATTCGCGGGTCACTAATCCAATAACTGTGTGGTTCGGCGTTAAATGCACGAGCACGACTTTTTGCAGTGTCCTTTGTTCTTGGCCCTTGGCAAATAAATTCATCAAATCACGAAGAGGGGAATAAATAATTTTAATCAATGGGATTTCGGTGAGCTTTTCTTGAATTTTTTCAATCAAAGCACCTGTCATAAAATTATTGACTAGAAATCCAGAAAGTAAAATGAGCAGTACAGTGGCCATAAAACCCAAGCCTGGAATATAAGACCCGTTAGGTAATACGAGCCGTATATATTGACCTAAAAAATTTTCTACTAATCCCAAAACTGAAGTGATTACGTAGATAGATAAAACGATGGGTAAAAATGAGACTAAGCCGCTAATGAATATTTTCCGTAATTGAGACATACATACATAGTTTATAACTTCTATGATCGAGTCAACAAATGTGAGCTGTGTTATTGTGAGATTCGATTGTCTTGATCTTTAGTATTTTCTAATTTCTGGCGATAATTATGTATATGTCAAAAAGCCATAATACTATTGTAATTGCGATGCTTATGATGATCAGTCTACCGTCCCTTGCCCAAACGCAAGTTGTTTCAGGGGAGTACATTGTTAAATTCAAAAGCCAACCTGTCCCCGAAGATTCAAGCTCTGATAAATTCAGTGCTGGTGGTCGTAAAGCGGCTTTAAAAGCCCGCGCTTTTGCTAACAAAGTAGCCGCAGATCGTGGCCAAAAAATAATTCAAAATTTAGGTGAAATGAGAGTCCGTCGTAAGTTTGAGCAAGCGGGCATGATGCATTTAGATCAAGTTAGCGCAGCCAAATTAAGCTTGTTGGAAGTACATCCAGATGTTGAATTTATTGAGCCCAACTATGTGTTAAGCCTAGATCCTAATGAGGACAGTGGCGGACAAAGTGCTCAAGGTGTAGCCCCAGGTGCAACGGACAGTTACGGTCAATCAGGTGCTGCTCAGACTCAGGTCACTGATTCTTGGGCTGTTGCCAAACCTTACAATCAGGGAATAAAACCAATTGTTGCTGTTGTTGATACTGGCGTAGATATCCGTCATGCTGTTTTTGCAAATTCAAATAGTATTTGGGAAAATTCTGCAGAAAAAAATGGTGTTTCCGGAGTTGATGATGACAGTAACGGTTACGTTGACGACATCAATGGTTGGAACTTTGTCGCCAATTCGGGTTCAATGTACGACGATAAAAATCATGGAACACACGTCGCAGGTATAATTCTAGGTGTTGGACAAGATATTTTGAAAGTCCCTGTTCGTGAAGCAAAAATTAAAATTATGCCTTTGAAATTTTTAGATGCTAACGGATCAGGTACAACAGCTAATGCTATCAATGCCATTTATTACGCGGTTAACAATGGCGCTAAAATTATCAATAATTCATGGGGTGGCACTAGCTATTCAAGATCACTTCATGACGCTTACAAATTTGCATACGATAACAATGTTGTTTTAGTCAGTGCTGCAGGAAATAGTGGTGTGAATATTGACTCAACACCTATGTATCCAGCGTCTTACGATACTCCAAGTAATATCAGTGTGGGTTCATCTACAAGTTCAGATCAAAGATCCTACTTTTCAAATTACAGTTCAAGTTTAGTTCATCTATTTGCGCCTGGATCTTCTATTACAAGCACTATCCCTGGGGCACACTGTAATATCGAAGCGAATATTTACGCCAACTGCTTTCAATCTTTAAGTGGAACTTCAATGGCAGCACCGTTCGTTGCGGGCCTTGCAGCAATGATTGTCCGCGAAGCAACCCAACTATCTGCTTACCAAATTAAAGGAATTGTTTTAGGTTCGGCCGATTTAACTACAGCATTAAATAACTTAGCTGCTGTCGAAGGTCGTGCTAATGCATTAAGAGCTATTAACCAAGCGAAAAGCGCAGTCGCGACAGCATCATGGTTACCTTCGTATTCTCCTGTTTACAAATTAGACTCAAGTTCAGTGGCAGCTAGTGAGGCCTCTGGCGGTGGCGGCGGTGGTTGCGGGTTAGTAAAATTTGTTTCTAGTTCGACATCAACAGGATCTTCTGTTTGGGGATTAAATAGCGAATTTCTTGAAATAGGATTAGTATTTGCAATGGCTTTAGCTCCGTTAGGATTAGCGTTTGCTTTAAGACGCCGAGCCATAAAACCAGCGCGAGGCTACGTACGTAAATACGAACGTTTTGAATTAGCAAAACAAGTCATGATTAAAATCGGTGATCAAGTGATTGATTCAGCATCTGAAACAGTGTCGTTAGGTGGTCTGTCATTTAAAACTGATGTGAACGTGACCCAAGGTCAGAAGATCACACTTAAGATCGGTGACATGAATGAAGAGATCGAAGGCGAAGTGGTTTGGTCAGCGGCCCACGGAGCATTCGGGGTAAGATTCACTGAAGTGACGGAATCTTTAAAAGCTCAAATTCAAACATGGACTGTGGGCTTACAGCCCACTTGATAACGGTTTCAGTAAAAAATAACTACAGCAGAGTGCCTTTTAAAATGATGCTGGCGAATGTGAAATAAATCACTAAGCCAGTCACATCGACTATTGTAGCGACTGCGGGCGCTGAAGCCGAAGCAGGATCGAGTTTTAATCTTCGCAGTAAAAATGGCAACATGGATCCTGAAATTGTTCCCCAAAGCACAACGCCAACAATCGAAGCCGCTACAGTGTACGCAATGTATTGATAATGTGGACCGTACATGGTTTCACGCCAAGGCCAGAAATAAATTCGAGCCATCGCGACCAGCCCTAAAATGGCTCCTAGGCATAATCCTGTTGAAATTTCGCGAACCAGAACTCTCCACCAGTCTTTTAATCGAACCTCGCCCAGCGCCATAGCACGAACAACTAATGTTGAAGCTTGTGAGCCTGAATTACCACCAGAGCTGATAATTAGGGGTAAAAACATCGCAAGAACAACGGCTCTTTGGATTTCATGTTCATAATAACCTAATGCTGTCGCCGTAAACATTTCACCAATGAGTAAAACAATTAACCAACCAGCACGTTTTTTTAACATCTCAGAAAAAGTAATTTGTAGATAAGGAGCATCTAAAGTCTCCATACCGCCTATTTTATGAATATCTTCAGTGGCTTCTTCTTGAACAGCTTCAGCGATATCATCAAACGTAATGATACCAACCATTTTTTTGTTTTCATCAATAACCGGTAAGGCCATTAAATCATGCTTAGAAAAAATTTGACCGATTTGTTCCTGATCCAGATCGACAGGGATTTGAATAACATCGGTGTGCATGATGTCTTCTACTTTTTTTTGTGGAGCTGATGAAAATAATTCTCTGAAGGAAACAACTCCTAAAAGATTTTGATCAGGCGATAGGACATAGGCGTAGTAAATTGTTTCAACTTGCGTTTTAGCTTGTAAACGAATGTAACTGATCGCTTCGTCAACGCTAAGATGTGGTCGTAAACGAATAAATCGCGATGACATGATACCGCCAGCGATATCTTCAGCGTAAGCCAATAGAGCACTGACTTCTCGTTTTGTTTGAGGATCAAGTAATGTCAGTAAATCTTCACGTTGGTCGGTGTCAGCTTCTTGAATAAGATCGGCGGCATCATCGGGAGCTAATAAACGAATCCATGATCTTTTTTCAAGCAACGAATGATCTTTAATTAAAGGGAATTGATCTTGAGCTGTAAGGCTTAAGAATAATTCTTCAGCGTCAGTTCGAGTTAAGTTAAAAAAAGCCTCATGACGATCTGACTGAGACATCTGAGTCCAGTTATGACGGATAGAATCAGCTCCGATTAATTCCTTTAGGGGATCAACAGGAGTGCTGTTTTCGACTTCAGAATTTTCTAAATCTTTTTTATCATCAGTCATATTTTATTTTTACCTTGTGGATTCAAAGGCGACAAGAACTTCTTGTGGTAATCCTATCTTTTTTATTTGACCGTTTTCAAGCCACATCACTTTATCACAATCTTGAACAGTTTGTAGCCGATGGGCTATACGAATCTGTGTTTTTGTTGATAATGTTTCTTTTAAAGCGTGTTCGATCAACTTTTCCGACTGGGGATCAATATTTGCAGTGGCTTCATCAAATATAAAAATTTCAGCGTTTTGTAGAAGACCACGACAAAGACTGAGTAATTGTTTTTCACCATGTGATAAATTTTGTCCTTTTTCTTCAATATGCATTTCCAGTGAAAACTTTAAGCCCACAGTTTTTAGACAGTTTTCTAAATCCTTATTTGTGTGGTTTTCAAACAAATCTAAATTATCCCTCAAAGAGCCCTTAATAAAAAACTGATCCTGCGATATTAAAGAAAATTGTTTTCTGTGATTTTCTATATCAGTTTGATATTCATTATTTATTAAGATCACACCTTTTTCGATCGGGTAAAGACGTAACAACGCAGCTATTAGCGTTGACTTTCCAGCCCCCGTGCGACCAATTATTCCTAATTTTTCACCATGTTTAAGTTTGAAACTAATCTCAGATAACAGAGGTGTGGTGCTTTCTTGATTCTGACGAGGATAACGAAAACTTAAATTTTCAACAGTTAAAGCATCGTCAGTCCTGTTTTTTGTGATTTGATTTGAATCAAGGTTTTTGGATTTTTGAGGATGATGAGTTTTAAAATCAGCGTAAGTTGGTAAAAAAGCACCTTCTTCAAGAGGTGCTCTTAAATATTCATCTAATCTTTCAACACCGACTAAAGCTTCTTCAAATTGTGA
>JANOOI010000069.1:0-6033 GCA_031421235.1 Bdellovibrio sp. | reverse complement strand
TCTTCATGAAAGAATCTATCTGCAAACCTTAAAACCTGCCGAAAATCGCATAAAGAAGACTTGAGCTAACTTAAGTTCCGAATATCAGACAACTAATACCCCATAAGCCAAATCCCTAAGGGCATTTACCTGGGGCAGTTTAATTAAATAAATTAAGTTGAGGAGTTAATAAATCATAAGTCTTCATTCTTTTATATAAAGTCTTACGATCAATACCAATATCTTTAGCTGTTTTGTCCCTAGCGCCTTCATTTTTTCCGACAGCATATTCAATATATTTATTAATAATGTAATTAAGTGTCGGAAGCTCTTCTGTTACAGGAATATTAAAACCACCAGTATCAAAATCCACTACATCATGAGGTGAAACTTTGCAAGTAAGGCGACTTTCAAATGGTAGAAAATCTTGCAAGCAAATTTCAGTTTCAGTACATAACACGACAGCTCGTTCAATACTATTTTCCAATTCCCGAACATTCCCTCTCCAAGAATTATTGCGAATAAATTCAAGAGCATCATCCGAAAATGTAATAACCGAAGAATTATTTTCACGTACATATTTTTTCATAAAAAATTCTGCTAACGGAATGATGTCTTCTTGGCGTTCGCGCAGTGGCGGAATGGCTATCGGTATGACATTCAATCTAAAAAACAGATCTTCCCTAAATTTAGCGTCATTGATTTCTGTTGATAAATTTTTATGAGTTGCTGAAATAATTCGACAATTCACCGAACGATACTGATTTTCACCAACGCGCTTTATCTGCTTATCTTGTAAAACCCGTAATAGTTTAGCCTGCAAGGACAAGCTAAGATCACCGATTTCATCTAGAAATAAAGTTCCATCCTGTGCCTCTTCAAATAAACCAACTTTTTTATCTATGGCCCCGGTGAAAGAACCTTTTGCATGACCAAAAAGCTCTGATTCTAATAAATTTTCTGGTATAGCCGAACAGTTAATAGCTACAAACGGACCGTTCGGGTTTTGCCCTTCACTATGAATATATCTAGCAAAAACTTCTTTTCCTGTACCGCTTTCACCAGTAATGAAAATGTTTGCTGTGCTCGCAGCAACTCTTTGTGAAATCTCAAGTGCCGATAGAAACTGAGGACTTACCCCAATTATCTTACTTTGTGACGCAGATTTCATTTGTGAAACTTTTTGTGTTTTGTTCATTGAATCGGGTCTTATATAAAAAGCTCTTTCAACAGCTACTTGAAGTTGTGCAAAATGGATGGGTTCAACAACGAAATCTGCAAAACCACTACGTACATTATCACTGACTAAGCCAATATTAAGAGGCGGAATAATATGTATTATAGGCAACGAAGGTAGCAATCTTTTGATTTCTAGAAAAAATTGGATTTCAGATTTATTAAAGTCAGTAATTAAAACGTTCCAGAACGAGCCTTCAGTTTCCGCTGCTTGCACCGCTATCTGAGGCGTAGCAAAATATTTTACACTGTAGCCCTTAGGCTTGAAATAGGCTGATACAAGATCATAGGCTTCGTAATCGTCACCAACTAAAACTATTTGTTGGTTCTGTACTGGCGTTTTCATCTTATTATCTCCTTTCGTTGCCTTAACAACTGTTTTTGATCTAAGTGATAACTAACACATGTTCGGGAAACACCCTATTTAACGTTCGGTTAGTTTTTTCAAATATATCATCAGTGACACAATCGATCTGAAATATTTTTTTCATGGTCCCTGTATTGCTAGTATACACTTATGTACAAGTTATCAAAAAACTAACAAGGAAAATTCAGATTAAATCTATTTAGATGAATTGATCCATATACAATATATTGTTTTCATAAACATCACGTTTAGACTTTAATATTTCAGTGTACGGAATTTCTGAAAGCCTAGAATAATCATTTATTTTAATATTACCATAATTATCTAATGTGATTTCAATATCAGTCATATGATTGTCGTTTTCAGAATCGAAATTCGGTTGGCTTAAAAATTCTACAGTTGGTTTTAATTTTTTCATAGAGTCCTCTTTCTAATATAGTTATTTTGATAATAAAAAAGAGTACGAGTAAAAAATTTTAACCTTAAAGATGAATATTCAAATTCAGTTTAATGATTGGCCAAAATATTCTACCCGAACTCTCAGTAAATTCTAATTTTAATTTAAAGTATTACTTAGACAGTATTGTATTCATTTTCATACCCGTATTTTTTTTCGTGATCACCGCGGTCTGTTTCAACTTCAGGAAATGTCGTTTTTTCGATCGGTTCACCTGGATTAAAACTGGGATTAATCTGCGGAGAAGAAGGATCTGTGGGAATATTTTCTTTTTTCGCAGGGTAGACTTCTGTTTTTTTTGGTTCAATATTCATGAGAGCTCCTTAGCACTTCCGTGCGTGTGTTTATTTTTCTGATTATGTTGATGAATATTGTTAAAGCACAAACGATACCAAGTTTTTACTGGCTCAGACACAATATGGACGTTACAAAATTATGACGCGTTCATAAATTTCCAGAGGTGTTCAAGAACGCCACAACAAAATTTTGTTAAAATATTTTAATCTTATTTTTGTGGATTATACGGTTTTGGTTTGAATTTAGGTTTGTTTGATTTTCTGATTGGTTTTTTTTCTGCGGTTGCGACTGTTGTTTTTTTAACTCTAGGTGGTTTGCGCATCTCTTTAGGGACGTGCAATCTTTTTCCTGAACTGTCTAAGAATCTTGTTTTTAATTCTTTAGGAGTTTGATTTTTGCCCTCAAGTTTAGAAACTAAAATCAAATCGCGTTCCGTCACCATATTAATGACAAGACCTTTACGACCAGCACGTGCTGTTCGTCCGGCACGGTGTAGGTAGTTTTCCATTTGTTGTGGTAGATGATAATTAATGACACGTCCGACGTGTTCTAAGTCTAAACCTCGTGCCGCTAGATCAGTAGAAACCATGAGATCGATTTCACCAGAACGAAATTTTTTAAGATTAGCCCGGCGTTCGCTTTTATCCATTTCACCGCGGTAGATCAGACATGAATATCCTTTTTCAGTCATCTCTAATGCTAATTTGTCACACTGATCACGAGTGTTAGTAAAAATAAGAGTTCCACCAGCAACTTTTTGTTTAAGATATTTTTCAAATATGGGCCAACGTAAACCATCAATGACAGTTTCATTTTTTGTGATCAGTGTTTTAACGACTTTTCCGCTGCCGCTAGTTCGGATAACTTCAGCATGTGAAAACAAACTGTTCATTAAACTTTGAACATTTTGCGAAACTGTCGCTGAAAATAACGCTAAGGGTGTATGATCTGGACAAATTTTAACAATAATTTGTGAATCTGCTAGAAACCCTTGATCAAGCATTTGATCGGCCTCATCAAAAATAAGAATTTTAACATCTTTAAAGTTAACTAATTTTTTTTCAATCAATTGAATTAAGCGGCCTGGTGTAGCTAATAGAATTTCAAAAGGGCTACCAACATTTCTGCGGGCCTGTTCAAAAGCCATTCCGCCTAAGGCAGGACGAACGCGTAAACGTGTGTCGTGAGTAAACTCTTTAAAAACTTTTGAAACTTGTTCACCTAAATCGCGTGTCGGTACTAAAATCACTGCACGGGGTTGTCCATTTTCAGTTACTGGGTTGCCTTCGTTCTCTAAGGTTCTTAATAAGTGCAGAACCGGTAAAGCATAAGTGAGTGTTTTACCGCTTCCAGTTTCTGAAACTCCGACGACTGACTGCCCAGACATGATTAAGGGAATAGAAAACTTTTGGATCTCGGTTGGAGTAAATATACGTTTTGCTTTAAGAGTTTTAAGTAATGATGGCAGTAAACCAAATTCTGGAAATGTATTCATAGGCGTGAACCTTAACCTTAATTAGGCCTAAGGAGTATGAATTTTTATGGATTTTAAGGGGTCATGGATGCAAACCTGAAAAACGTAAAAAAATTACTGGTTTACAGGTCATCTGATTAGACTATCTTACGCCATTAGTTGCACCTTTAAGGATTAAGAATTACAAGATAGGCTATGAAATTCGATAAATTTGCTATAGCTGAAGAAATCAAAGACAACTTGATCAAGAATGGATATTTCAGAACAACTGATATTCAGTACAAAGCTATACCTGCCATTATGAACGGTGAAGATGTTTTAGCGATTGCACAAACGGGCAGTGGTAAAACAGCAGCATTTGCAATACCGATAATTAATCATATTCATCAATATAAAACCAGTAAACGCAGTAATGGTGTTAAATGTTTAGTTTTGGCACCGACTCGGGAATTAGTCCAACAAATCGGAATGGTGTTTGCTAAACTAACAAATCACACTAAAGTCTCATGCTATGCGATTTATGGCGGAGTCGAACAAGACCCACAAATCGATCAATTATCAGGTGGTATCGATATTCTGATTGCAACCCCAGGTCGAATGTTTGATCTGATCAGTCAAGAACACCTTGATATCAGTAAAGTCAGCGTGCTTGTTTTAGATGAAGCCGATCATATGCTAGATTTAGGTTTTATAGATGATATAGATAGTGTTAAAAGAAAATTAAAACAACATCATCAAACCTTATTTTTTTCTGCAACAATAAATCCAAAAATTAAAAAATTAGCCTATTCGCAAATTAAATCGACAGCATTAAGAATTCAAGTTTCTCCTGAAAAAATGGTTAATAAGAACATTACTCATTTTGTTGTTAAAGTTGAAATGGATCAAAAGCGACATTTGTTGGTTAATTTTATTAAAGAAAAACCAGAAGCCAAATGTATTATTTTTGTACGTACACAAGTCCGCGCACAACGAGTGTCAGATCATCTTACAAAACATGAAATCGAATTTTCTTGTATTCATGGCGGAATGGAACAAGCAGAACGTGAAAAAAACTTAGCTAAATTTAGAAATAAAAAAGCCGGTTGGATGATTGCTACTGATGTGACGGCGCGGGGTATCGATTTACCTGCTGTTACACACGTGATCAATTATGATTTACCAGACGAGCCAGAAAACTATGTTCACCGCGTGGGCCGCACTGGGCGTGGTTTTGCAAAAGGCGAAGCCCTATCGTTTTATGCTCCGGAAGAAAATGAAAAATTAGCACTTATAGAAGAATTCATTCAAACAAAAATTCCGCGACTTAAAGTTCATGAACAACATCTTGAAGGCCCTGAAACAATACCTGACGCTGTGCTGTTAGCTGACATGATTGCTCATGAAGAGGCACAAATTAAACAATTCAAGAAACGAAAAAAGAAACCTAAGGCTTAAATTATTTTTTAGATTCGGTTCTAAGTACTCATAATTATTATTCAACTGGCAAGACAAGCTCAGAAAATAGTTGTCAAATTTTTAAAAGAATCTACAATTTAGACATGATGAATATAAAAGCTTTTGGTGTTGAAAATTCTAAATCTGAAATGAAAATTTTAAATATCACGCGTCGTGATCCAAGACCTGATGATGTTGTCATTAAAATTGATTACTGTGGTATATGCCATTCTGACATTCATACGGCGCGCGGTGAATGGGGTATTCCAAAATATCCTTGTGTGCCAGGGCATGAAATTGTGGGTCATGTTATTCAAGTCGGAAAAAAAGTCAAAAAATTTAAGATTGGCGAACCAGTTGGCGTGGGCTGCTTTGTTGATTCATGCGGAAAATGTTCTAACTGTAAGGATAATGAAGAACAGTTTTGTGAAAAAGGAACTGTCTACACATACAACAGCTTAGAAAAAAATAGTGATCAACATACACTGGGCGGGTATGCCACTCATATTACTGTGAAAGATCAGTATGTTTTGAAACTGAAAAAAAATCTTCCATTAGCCAAAGTTGCACCGCTTTTGTGTGCGGGTATTACAACTTATTCACCACTAAAAAAACATGGTGTTAAGAAAGGCCACAAAGTTGGCGTTGTAGGCCTGGGCGGATTAGGACACATGGCCATTAAACTAGCTAAAGCCATGGGTGCAGAAGTCACTGTATTTAGCACGTCTGTTGATAAAGAAAAAGACGCAAAAAAATTGGGCGCGAAAAATTTTGTCTTTTCAAAAG
>JANOOI010000068.1:0-2759 GCA_031421235.1 Bdellovibrio sp. | reverse complement strand
CCTACATAGTTCACCCAATTTCTTGAAGCTCCCCAATAAAAAGTTGTACCAATTTTTTGAGCTCGTGTAACTGTCGCACACATTTTCCAATCGATTTGCGAACTTGATAAGCCTGTTACAAAACCCTGTAATTTTTGAGCTAATTTGCGATTATCCGGCAACATTGAATTCGAATCATCAACGACTAACAATATATCAACTTTGTTATCTGTTGCTTGAACTGTTTTTGTAAAGCTGACTTGTCTTAGATCACTAACCACGTTTGCAACAGTCACTTGCAATGGTGTTGGAATCACATAAGAATTAAAACCATTTTGGCTAGCCACTAAATAAACTGTATATGTTCCTAAACCTGCAGCCATAAAATTTGGTGTCGAACTAGATCCCGATAGACCTGCAATCGTTACTGGCATTTCGTTTCTGAAAACTGTCCATGTGTATTGGACATTGGCAGGATTACAATTTGCTGAAAGCGTTGTTTGTGGAGATTGTGCATTAATAGTGATCGCTACAGAATCTGTATTTAGTCGAGGAGAACACTGAATCGTTGTTGCATTGTTGTTTGAACCTTGAACTGTGATCGTCAAAGGCTGAACCGGACTAAAAGTTGTAAAATTATTTTTTGTCGCCGTTAAATAAACTAAATAGGTACCGTCACCTTGTTGAAGAAATGTTGGATTTGATTGTGCTCCATTTAATGATGGTAAACTGATAAGTTGACCGTTTTTATAAACAGTCCATTGATAAACTACATCTGTAGGATCACAGTTTGCAGATATTAAAGGATGTGCTGAAGTTGATGTTAAATTTAAACTTGTTAACGATCCATTAATTCGAGGATTACACGAAATAACATTATCTGATTGATTGGCTGAATTCACCATGATTGTCAGTGGTGATGAAGATTCCCAGTGAGATGAACCTGTGAGCGTCGCATAAAGAGAAATTTGATATGTTCCTACACCAAAACTTTTAATATCAGGCATTGATTGTTCACCGACAAGACCTGGTAAATTTATCGATACACCATTTTTTGTGACTGACCAAATATAGCCCTCAGCTTGCGGAGAACAGTTCGCTTTAACTGTTGGATTGTTATCGTTAGCTTCAACGCTAATACTCGTGAATGATGCGTTTAGTTTTGGATCACAATTTAAATTATTTGTGACCGATGGACCTGGGACAATCAATTCAAGTGGAGTCTCTTGAGTGTAAGGTAATTTGTTTCCTGAAGGATCTGTTGCCACTAATGTCACGTAGTAAACGCCTTCACCTAACGAACGAATATCAACTTGTGCTGGATTTTGACCTGTCAAAGTTGGAATTGAAGAATTAACAGCAGTGCCATTTGCGCGAACAACAGTCCATTCATAATTCAAAGGGCTTGTATCACAATTTGAAATAATACTGGGACCAGAGTTGACCTGTGAATAAGTAAACGACTGTGATCCGTTATCATATTGTGGATCGCAGGCCACCGTGTTTGTAACACCACCAATGTTTACGCCCGGGCTGACTTTTAAAGTATTAGATCTTGTGAATCTAACCGGTGCGCAAGAAGATAAAATAACTAAAGATAGGCTTAATAGCACAAGCAGAATTTTCATATATGTTCCCCTACTTTCAATATCTTAATGGATTTTTTTTAAATAAGTAATACGCCTTTAGTCTTGAACTTGAATCTATCTATTGTGACAGTTCGATTAGGGTCATAAAATAAGTACTAGGCGTTATCTTGTGTAGATCTTTGGAGGCCCCTTTGAATATTTGGTTAATTCTTATTACGTCGTTAAATATTTTACTTCTAGCTGGGTTAGTTCTAAGTCTTTTTTTAAAAATCAAAGAAAAGCAAGAAGACCAGCGAATTACAAAAGGCTTACAGCTTCTACAAAATAAATTATCAATTCTTGAAGATCTCTCTGACAAAACAGATGAGCAAGTTAGAAAATTGATTCATCTTTTAGATCAAAAAGCCCAAGAAGTCCGGCAGACTCTGAACAACGCTGATCAAAAAATTCACCAATTAGATGCAGCACAAACAATGATGACAGCACAGCCCCAGGCCGCAACAACTCATTACACAGATAAAACAAGTTTGTATGTCCAAGCCGCTAAACTAGCAAATCAGGGCTTCACCGCAGAACAAATTGCTCAGCAGGTCGACCTTAGTCCTGCAGAGCTGAACATGATTATCAAAGTTAATCGTGACCAGCTTCAGTTTGCTGCGAACAAATTGCCGCAATGGCTAGATAAACAAGCTGAAAATAAGAATCTAACTGAGGACGAGGATATCAACCAATTTGCTCATGCTATCACGTCACAAAATAATTTAAGTCAAAAAATTGCTCACACAGCTTTTGATACTTTATCGCAGGACCTATCAGCTCATCAAAGCTTAACAGAAGATTTCAAAAAAACTGTTCAACAGATGCCTCAGACGTTTACTGAAACTAGAAATCAGTCTTTTATGAAAGATGGCAAGTTGATAAAACCATTTGAGTTTAAAAAGATAACGACTTCCAGTCGATAAAAGACCACAATTTCCAACAGGTAAGATCACGTCATTGAGTTGATAAAATTTTGAAGACGATCAATAGCTTCTACAAATCTCTTTGAATCGATTGCAAAGCTCAATCTTAAATGCCCTGGTGCTCCGAATTCTTCGCCTGGAACTGTGGCCACATAATAGTCTTCTAAGTAAATTTGACCAAACTTTTGTGACGTATCAACAACTGTATCTTTATATTTTTTACCTAATG
>JANOOI010000067.1:0-2741 GCA_031421235.1 Bdellovibrio sp. | reverse complement strand
ATCGTATTACTTAAAATATTTCCTGATCAGTTACAAGTCGCTGCACTTTACTTTTTCATAGCAAAACTTTTAAACGTCATTTTGCTGCCAAAAATTACTTCTTTGATTGATGAAATCAATCGATTGAAAGCGGCCAGACTGGGTACAGTATTTCAACTGATTGGCGTGTTTATAGGTGTTTTATCGATTGTAGTTCTTAATGACTTAACGATGGGTGAATTTATTTGGACTATCTGGCCAATAGCAGCTTTTAGTCTTTTAATTGTAGGTGGATTATTAAGTAGTTTGGGTTCAGCATTTATGGATATCGCTATAGCTAATGATTTAGTGCCCTCAAGCTTAAAACCAGAAGAACTATCAACTTTTAATAGTCGCTTAAGGCAGATTGATCTGTTCACTGAAGTGACTTCCCCAGTCGCTGCTGGATTATTGCTTTTACTAAATTCCCCTGCTCTTTTTGGATTTTATTTTATTGCGATTTGGAATTTGATTTCATTTTTTCCTGAACTAAGTCTGATTAAGTCAGTCTTAAATGATAAGCCAGATCTTATGCTTGAAAAGAAAAAAATTTCAGAGCAGACAAAGCAATCAATTTTAAAAAAATTATCTGATGGATGGACTTCTTTTTTTAAAGAACCCATCGCTCTTGTTGCTTTAGCCTACTCTTTTTTATGGCTTTCTGTTTTAAGTCCCCATGGCGTTTTACTAACAGGATTTTTAAAAGATGGCTGGAATATGCCCGAGTGGAGCATTGGTGTATTTCGCGGAGGTGGCGCTGTTTTTGGTTTATTAGCAACATTAGCGTTTCCCTGGGCAGTAAAGAAATGGGGATTAATTCAGAGCGCTCGTAATTTTATATTGTATCAAACACTGATGCTAATCATATCACTGGGATTTTTCTACATGGATGGATTTATCGGACAGCTTGGGTTCTTAGTTTTTATTTTATTTTCGCGTGTAGGGCTTTATGGCTTTAGCTTAGGCGAAATGGAACTCCGACAACTTGGTATACATCCCGCTGTTCGTGGCAAGGTCAATGGCTTTGCCAGTGCTTTAACAGGTATTGCTACATTATTTTTGTATGCCGCAGGTACTCTTCTACCCTCAACAAACGATTTTCGCATTTTAATCGTGGGCTCTGTGGTTTTTGTGGCCATAGGATGCTTAACTTATTTAGTTTGGTTAGCCCGAAATGCTAAATCGGAATTGACAGCCTTAACTAAGCAAATAGAATAAGATCAAATGAAGTCTATAATTGCTTTTGTATTTTTATTTTTCGCTTGTGGGATTCAACAAAAATCGAACCCTCAGTTTTTTAATACACAACAAAACCAAATGCACAGTAACCAAAATGATCACCCGATGCAGGTCAGCGATCTAGTTGAATTTCTATTTACAGGCAATTTTGAACATAGTCATTCTCATCATGACCAAAATGAGGATGAATCCCATCAACATCCTCATCAGCACACTTCTTTTGCTTCTGCTGTTTTTGCCGATGATATACCTGCAACATTTCAGTTTCATTTTGTAAATTTAAAATTAAAATGGCCGATCGGTCTTAATTTAAATCTAAATAAAACATTTCAATCTGAACTTCTTAGGCCTCCAATTTTTATTAGTTAAAATTTATAGTTAATATTTACATTTAAAAAACTAAAGCCATTTTGCTTTTATAAATCGCTAACCAATGGAGGTTAACTTGAAGCGACTTAATTTAATACAGGCAACTTTATTTACTACTTTATTTACATTTTTATTTCCTGTCATATCTTTAGCGCATGGCATATCTGAAGCTGACAAACAAGCTATGCTTGATGGTGGCTACTTAAAATATGTCTGGCTTGGCACAACACACATGCTAACTGGCTATGATCATTTACTTTTTATTTTTGGTGTTATCTTCTTTCTGACAACATTCAAAGACATTGTAAAGTTCATTAGTGTTTTTACGCTGGGTCATTGTATCACTTTAATATTTGCAACATTTTTTAAAATAACTGCGAATTATTATCTGATTGATGCCGTCATTGCGCTAAGTGTGATCTACAAAGGCTTTGAAAATATCGACGGATTTAAAAAATACTTTGATTGGCAGCCCCCAACACTGCTACGAATGGTTTTTTTATTTGGTTTAATTCATGGATTCGGTCTATCAACCAGACTTCAGCAGTTGCCGCTGGGTGATGATAGCATGGCCATGCTTTTCCGTATTTTATCTTTCAATGTCGGTGTCGAAGTCGGTCAAATTGTTGCGTTGACTGTGATGCTTATCTTTTTAAGAGGTTGGAGAAAAGCCGATGCTTTCGCTAAATTTGCAAAAGCTGCCAATGTGGCGTTAATTGCAGGTGGGATATTTTTATTCATGATGCAGTTTCATGGCTACTGGCACACATCAAGCCCCGAATCCTATCCGCTGAATCAAGACGACCATACTCATGTCCATCAAGATTTAAAAGCTGAAGAAATTAACGAACACTAAATAAATGATCAAAACAAATAACAAAAATAAATAACAAGGAGAAACTTATGAAAAAACAAATCTTAGCTACAAGTTTAGTATTATCAATGACGTCTTTTGCACTTGCTGGGGGGTCTCATTTTCACCCTAAGCAAATCGCTAAATGTTCAAAGTCAGGCTGTACTGAAGAACAAATTAAAGGTGCCGTGCCAGCCGCTATTACATACTTAGCTGATTCGAAAAAAATCGATTCAGCTTGGGGTAATGCAAAAATTGATTC
>JANOOI010000066.1:0-3732 GCA_031421235.1 Bdellovibrio sp. | reverse complement strand
CGATTTTAACTGCGCTTTATTCGTGTTTTTTTAAAAAAATTGTTCCACCGACGCTAACCATGACCGGAGAAATTTCTTTAAGAGGAGCTGTGCTTCGAGTAGGAGCTATCAAGGAAAAAATTATTGCAGCTCATCGCGCTGGTATGAAAACGGTTATTTTACCGAGGCAAAATGAAGCCGACTTAATAGAGGTCACGGAGGAAATTCGATCCCAGTTGACATTTAAATTCGCCGACTCCGTTGACGATGTGTTGAAAATTGCACTATCATTGAAAAGTAAAAAGACTTTTTAGCACTCATGGATTTATGTGGAAGGTCACGAAATATGGACATTAGTATTAACATTAATACAAAAAACATCATTGGTGTATGGTCGCTGCAATCTTTTGTTATTACCGACGAAAATAATCTATCTAAAAACTGGGGCGATAACGTTCATGGTACTTTGATTTATACCGAATCAGGCCATATGAGTATTAGCATTAACAGACAATTGGTATCTACAGATAATGAATTTAAGGATATCTATGATGCGATACTTTCATATGCAGGCATTTACCAAATAAATGGTGATAAAATTATTCATACAGTGACTGAATCCTCAAACCCTGCGCGAATAGGTCAAGATCAAGTTAGACACGCCAAATTAGACAACGGGCACCTGGTGCTTTCTTCAGGTAAAGAATCTTTTGGGGTTGCTCGGCTGGTTTGGGCTAAGTTAAAATAAGTTGGGCTCGTAAAGCCCAGAGAATTAACCTAAAAATGGGCTTGTCTTGTCGTATTCTACTGGTGCTATAATTAGCTAACAGACTGAGGTGCCCAGTGAAAAAAAACATCGTGCTTGTTTCTCTTTTAATATTAAATGCATTTTCTTGTGCATCTAAACCCAATCGTCAAACAGCGCAGTCTGTAGACAGTGAGGCCAGTGACAACCAGCCAACTTCAGCTAACGATTGCGGTGGTTTAAAGCCAAATGATTTAACGATTTGGACTTTACAGAAAATGGCCAATGATAAAAAAATTGATACTTTAAATTGTCTTTTTAATCATAAAAGCATTGCGATCACAAAATTACCTGTGGGCTATGCCGCAGGAACAGCGGCCCGTGTGTTTGATAGGCCAATATTAAGTGGTCCAACAGGTTTTGCATGGAAAGGAAAAATCTTTTTTCCATCCGAAGATCCAACAATCAGTAAAGGTCTTAACCGAATCAGACATCATTTAGGTCGGTATAAACCAACAGCCAGTTTTGTGACTAAACTTGTTCCATCGCATGCTTTAGTTGAAGGGCAAATTGATTCAGGTAAACCCATTGTCGTGCTTAACTATACAGACCCCGTTTCTGAAAATGATTATGCCGTGGAAGGTTTACTTAATAAAATTCAAGTTTATGATCTGATGGTCCCTGTACCTGGTAAGAACGGGGACATTTACATTGGTAAAACATGGCGCGGTCAATATAACAAAAAAACAAAAGTTTTTAACGTTTATAACCCAGATGAATTAACGGCCTGGTTTTTTCTAGATTTCAGTCAAGCAGCTTTAAATGAACAAGAAGATCGCCAAGTTGATAAATCTGAAGACGAAGTTTATATAAAAGTTTTGCCAATAATAAAAAAAGAACAAATTCAGCAAATGAATTACAATTACTAAGGATTATTTAGCATGGTTCAAGTTGATATTTTTTGGTCATACGGTCTTAGTGCAGGATTAGCCTTGGCAGCCACTCCGCATTTAAAAAAAGAACAGACATTCTGGAGAAATCCTTATTTTACGTTGGCCTTATTGTGGATTGCATTAGTGTTTGCACCAAGCGGAATGTATTTACTGTGGCAATTCCCTGGATGGGAAACCATGTTTGTAGCACAAAATCATCAGTCAATACCAGCTTGGCTTACGATGTTATTTTCACTAACGAATATCTCACAAGGGGTTTTAGGCTTTTATATGACTTGGTATTTTATTCGTAAAAACCATCAAACAGCAGCCATGATGCAAACGATTGGTGCGCATTTAGCTATGCTGTGTGTGTTGGTTTTTGGTTGGGACGGGTCAGGCTATAAAAGATTTTTTTATGCCGGCACAGCTGAAGACTGGCATTCAGGTGTCATTTATCCTATTTCAAGTTTTTTCTCAGCAGATATTTTTTATACTTTATTAACAATGGGTGCTGTGTTTATTCCATCATATTATTTGTTAATTAAGCTTTTCAGGTCTGAAAAAGCGATCTGAAGCTTGATAGACAAGAGTGAATTGACCATGATCTGAAAATAACTTATCAAGAATCTTTTTCTTGATAAGTCAGACTCACTGAAAATCCTGCTACAGTTGAAAGTAAAGCGTAATAGAAAAATTGCCGACATTTGGTGTAGAAAGAAGTTTTTTGTTCAAAACTTTCTAGCTGAATTTTTCTACAACCACTTAGAATATTTTCTTCAATCATTGTATCAAGTTCTTGGGTAAACTGATCAGACATAATGTCGACATTCATTTCTAAATTTTGCTGATAACTTGTATAATTTAAGTTGAAAGATCCTACTGTGGAAAAGCGTCCATCAACAGTGGCTAATTTGCCATGTAAAATTGATTTGTTCCATTCATAAATTTCAACACCGTTTTTTAAAAAATACAGGTACAAATGTCTTGTGGCTAGAACATAGCTTGGCCAGTCGGAATGCTTAGGTAAAATAAGTTTTACTTTTACGCCTCGTCTAGCTGCATGGACTAATTGTTTCATAAATTTTCTGCGCGGGAAAAAATAAGAATTAATAATTGTGATATTTTTTTTGGCAATTTTTGTCTTATGGGCATATTCTTTGGTGATCTGCCAGCGGCCGTAGACCCAATCATTAGTCGATAATTTGACTTCCAAAGAATGAGAAAATTTTGAATTCTGCAAATCAGAAACCTGATCTGCTGATAATGGCATGACGTTAAAGTTTTTATTTTCTTTTGAATTCGATTTTTTAAAAACATTAAAACAGTACTTTGATACTTTTGAATTAATCGGCCCATTCAAATACACTGCAAAATCTAATTGATGGGGAACTTTGGCATCATTATAACTCAAAGAACAAACATTAATACCGCCAATGAGGCAGTGCTTTTCATCGATCAATAATATTTTATGGTGCAGTCGTCTGGCCCATTGATAAAGCCAGCGATAACTGAAGTTATTAAAACGACAAAATATGATTCCAGCATTAATAAGCTCCTCTTCGTGCTTGGTCTGAAATGTAATTGATCCAAAAGCATCAATTAACAAATAAACTTTAACTCCTCTTGATGCTGCATTTTTTAAAGATTCAAAAACTTTTTGACCAAAAGAATCCATGTCAAAAATATAAGTCTGTAGATGAATTGATTTTTCAGCCTGGTCAATCATATCGAGATATTGATTGTAATATTTTGGGCCTTCAACGTAGAGCTCCACTGAATTACCAAGTAAGCTTTTGTGTGAAGAATCAACGTTATTAGTATTCATTTAAAAGGACCTCAGAATAAAGGGGTAAATGATCTGAAAAATGATTTTCAGACGTATTTGTAACGACATAGGATTTTATGATCTTTAAATTTTTGGTGTAAATTCGATCTAAATTAAACATAGGGTAAAATGCAGGAAAAGTTTTCGCGTAAGTTTTGTGTTCACTGTAAAAGTTTTCCGTTAAGTGCAGATCTTTTTTAAGAATATGAGAAGCCTTTTTGTTCCAGTCATTGAAATCTCCGGCCAGT
>JANOOI010000065.1:0-1925 GCA_031421235.1 Bdellovibrio sp. | reverse complement strand
CAGAATAAGGAATTTCATATGTTGAAGCCCAAGTTTTCCCGATCGGGGATTGTTCTAAAATATCGCCAGCTGCTGTGATCACAGTAGAAATACCTGTGTTCGTTGATCTGATCAGTGGCCTACGGTTTTCTAAACCACGGCCCAGTGTCATAATCATATGTTGGTAGGGTTCAGCCCACCAGCCAAACCATGAATCATTTGTGAGGTTAAAAAATATTTGATTATTTTTTTTAGCCAGCCCACGTGAAAACCCAGGATTTAAAGATTCGTAACAAATTTGCGGGCCAAGGCTTATGGTTTGACCAGCTTGGGTTTTAATTATTTTTTGAACCGGACCAGGGCCTTTTTCGTAAACGCCAACAAACGGAAATAATTTATAAAGAAAAGGAAATTCTTGTCCAAAAGGCATGTATTCACCTAAAACTAACAAATCAGTTTTAAAATATGGTTTTTCAGATTCGCCAGTTTCGTTGATAAAAAAAACTGAATTTCGAATTAAGTTCTGTCCTAAATGATCCATTTTTTCTGTGTCCTGAGAATAGGCACCAGTGACAAGCTGGGTTTGCCATTGTCGGACGATGTTTAATAAATACTGCTGATGAGGTCTGTAATGGTAATCTGTATCCATGGCTAACGGTAACGCTGTTTCCGGCCAAATAATTAAATCTGGCTTCATAGAATTCTGCTGATTTAAACGGGCCAGTTCTTTTTCGGTTAACCGGATGTAAGAATTGATGACGAAAGGTTGATAGGCAGAACCCTTTTCAGCCTGCAGCTTTTCTTGATTTGAAATATTAGCCTGAACGATGGTCACAAAAAGCTTTCGGTCAGTTAGATCTTTATAATTTATTTTTTTATATTGGCCAGTAAACCACATAGTCACTAAAAATAAACTTAAAGCCAAACCTAAACTTAAAAACTTTTTTTGACCGAATGATTTTTTTTCAAGAAACAAATATAGTAAACAACTTTGAATAATTAAAATAAAACTAGAAAGCCCCCAAAAACCAACAGTATCTGCCCATTGCGCCCAGGGCCAATTCATCCACAAAAAAGTGTAACCCAAATTCCATTCAAAAATACTGGGCCAGTAGCGTTCAAAAAAAATCAAAGATAACGCTAAAAGAAAAATTAATCTTTGATGAGACAACTTAAAGTGTTTTTGAATGTACACTGCGGCAACAGCTGAAAGTGGTATGTACACATGCATCAAGGCCGCAAACAGTAGTAATGCCAGAGCGCTTATAACAACTGGCAGTTGACCAAATTCGCGTGAAAGGTGATAGATCCAGTTAAATCCAATCAAAGTTAAAATAAACTGTGTGACCCAGCCTAGAAAAAAAATTTTCCCTAAAGATTGATTTTGATTAACCGCTTTCAGAACGGCCAACCACAAAGGAATATAGCAGAAAAAAACCGCCCAAGCGGGGAACGGAATATAGGATGTCCCTGTAAGGATTCCACTTAAAGCCGCAAGAAAAATCAAAAAATAGTACGAATCGCACTTTTTTAAATAAATAACCTTGAAACTTTGAAACATTTTAGACATCCTGTTTATAGGTATCATATGAATGTAGAATTAGCAGCTGAAATTAGATTTCGTTGTCCGCACTGTCAAAAGTTGTTTTGTACTGATGAAACTGCGTTTGCCGGGGCAACTTATTTAACTCAAGCTGATTTTGAATGCACATCGTGTACAAAAGAATTCTCACTTTTACGCGAAAAATCTGAATCAGGTCTGCACAAAACATCTGAAATCAATCGCGTAGTGAACTGCCCAAAATGTAAAAAACTAAAATCTGAAAAAATTGATGAATGTCAGCATTGTGGTGTTTTAGAGACCCAGTATAAAGAATTGCAAAAAGTTGAAAATCCAAGACTTTATGAGCTAAATAAATTCTGGCAAACAGTTGTTGAAAACTTGA
>JANOOI010000064.1:0-11400 GCA_031421235.1 Bdellovibrio sp. | reverse complement strand
CCTTTTTTATCTAAATCCAAAGCTAAATTCAAAGCCGTTTGACCACCTAAAGTTGGAATGATTGCATCTGGTTTTTCTTTTTCAATAATTTTTTCTAAGTAATCTGTTTTAAGTGGTTCAACGTAAGTTCTTGTTGCAATGTCCGGATCTGTCATAATCGTCGCAGGGTTTGAATTTACAAGAATGACTTCAAAACCTTCAGCCATCAAGGCCTTGCAAGCTTGCGTTCCAGAATAATCAAATTCACAGGCTTGTCCGATTTGAATAGGACCACTACCGATGATTAAAAGTCTTTTTAAGTTGTTCATTTTTGGCATAGCAACTCCTATAGCCCTAATTTATTGTCATTCGTGTAAATCATTTCTGGCTTAACGTGTTTATATTGTTCAAATTTGTAACGCATTTTATTTAACCGCAGCATGAAGTCTTCAGGATTTAAATCTGGATTTTTTTGAAAAACTTTAACTTCTGTTAAAATAAATTTTTGCGCTGATTCTGGATGAAAACAAAAACCTTTTAGGAAGTAATTTTTGCCTTCAATTTCAATAAGACGAGTCTCGAAAAATTCTTTTTCATCAAAATTAAAAATATGCTGGTCGGCGTTCACTGATATTTTTTTATTTTTAAAAATATCTTTTAAAACAATTTCATTTTTTTTAATTTTAATAATCTCATAAACAGAATGCTGATGTTGTTCTAGAATCTTAATTGAGTTTTCATCATTTTGGTCAAGTCTTAGTTCTCGATGCAAATGACACACGTGCATTGGGGTTTGCATATAACCAGATAGTTTTCGCGTTAAAAAAAACCAATCATAGAACTGATTCATCCTTAACTGGTAGTTATCTTTATTTTCATCTAATGTTCCAGCATTTTCAAAAAATTCTTTACGAGCTAGTTGAAGTTCTTTTTGGAATTCAGATCCGGTGAAGTGACCAACAAGTTTTAAATATGAAATCTCAAACTGTTCGTAAGTCATTTTAAGTACGTCCCATATTTTTAATCATCTTTGTTGTGAAAAAATCAAACAATGCCGTTGCATCGTGCGGACCTGGATGACTTTCTGGATGATACTGAATACCCAAACAGTTTAAATTTTCTGAAAAGAATCCGGCAACTGTGTTGTCATTTAAGTTCACTTGCGTGACTTGAACATTTTTCGGAAGAGAAGCAGGATCAACAGCGTAACCATGATTTTGGCTAGACATATAAATTGAATTTAAAATGGCATCTTTAATCGGATGATTAGCTCCGCGATGACCGAATTTAAGTTTGTAAGTTTTTGCGCCCAGTGCGATCGATAAAACTTGATGACCCATGCAAATTCCAAAAATAGGAATCTGACCTAGCAAACTTTTAATTGTTTCAGGCGCTTTTTGAACTTCTGATGGATCGCCTGGACCATTTGTTAACATCATACCATCAGGTTTCCATTCAAGAATTTCTTTCAATTCCGTTCGTGAAGAAAAAATTTTGATTTCTGAACAGCGGGTTTCTAATTCACGAAGAATGTTTTCTTTGGCTCCAAAGTCAAGAACGGCAACACGCGGGCCTGATACATTTTGACCTTTGCGTATTTCTGTTTGTTTACGCGAAGCTAACCAAACCCAATCTTTTTCAGCTGTTTTGTTATTATTTATATTTTGCAGACCCGCTTTTATTGCTTCCGCTTCACTGCTTGCTTCAACTATTGTACCCCAAGTAGTGCCCTGGCTACGCAGCTTGATGACAAGCCCTCGCGTATCAATACTAGTTAATATTGGAACTTCGTTATCGACTAAGCTTTGTGCCCATGAATGGTTGTTTTCACTGGCTTGAAGCTGCAAACAAACAAAACCTTGAATCCATAGCTGTTTAGATTCCCATACATTTTTATCAACACCATAGTTACCCATCATTGGTGCCGTCATAACAATAATTTGATTCATATACGACGGATCAGTGGCGATTTCTTCGTAACCAGAATGAGATGTGTTAAAAACAACTTCGCCAACTTTCATCGGTAGTATTTTCTGACCACCATAACCTAAACCTGAGTACACAGTTCCATCTTCTAAAACTAAATAACGTGGGATCATGAAAGTTCTCCTAAAGCTCTGCGTATTAATATTTCTCGCACAAAAACTCCGTTTTCAACTAATTTTAAAATAACTGATCTTGAGTCTGCGAGAACTTCTTTTTCAAGTTCGACACCGTAATTAATCGGCCCAGGGTGTAAAATCATTCCATCTGTTTTAAATTTTTTTAAAACTTCAGTATTTACGCCATGTGATTTTCTGTAGCTTTCGACGGAAAAATCACTTTGACCGAACTGATGTCTTTCTTTCTGTACTCGTAAGATCACAACAGCATCAGCCCATTCTAGACCCTCTCCTAGTTTTTGAAAAAGTCGCACTTGCGAAGATGGCTTAACCGGCAATAGTTCCTGCGGAGCTGAATAACCGATATTATAATTGAGTATCTTGCCTAATTCTAGATGAGAACTGACAACACGCGAATGTCTAACATCGCCGACAAACAAAATATTTTTATTTGCAAGCTGTCCCCATTTTTCAAATAAAGTTAGCGAATCTAATAAGGCCTGAGTTGGATGACCCAACTTACCCCAGCCTGCATTGATAATCGGTGTTTTAATTTGTGTTGAAAGATGTTGTAAGTCTAATTCGTCGGGACAGCGGATGACAAAAAAAAGAGGCCTCATGGCCTCTAAATTGAGTATCGTGTCTTCCATAGTTTCGCCTTTTTCAAGGCTAGACCCTGAACCGCCGTCTAAAACCATTGGATAGATTCCTGCACGAGCACATGCTGCTTCAAAACTGAATCGTGTTCGCGTGCTGGATTCAAAAAAAACAAGTGTTCCCAAGCCAATCGTTTTATGAGCTGATCTTAATTTAGTGTCTGTGTTTTTTAACTGAAGACTGGATTCAAAAAGAGAATAAATTTTTTCAGAATTGAAGCTCTGTAAATCAATAACAGAAGTTGAAATGTTATTTTTCACTGAGTTATTTTGCACTGCTTTGTAGACTAACAAAACTACTTAATCGTTGTCAAAAAACGACTGAATCTAAATCCTTTTTCCTTAAAAATGGAGTCTTGCGTTGAACTCCAAGAAAGCCAGATAGAAAAGACTTTGCTAGAAACTTGATCAAGCTGGACCGGTCCCCAGTCTCTTGAGTCTTCACTTGTGTCCCGATTATCACCCAGAACGTAAACTTCATTCTCTTTAAGCTCAGTCAAATCTATGTCTTTAGACTTAAGCTCGCCACTCGTGGCCTTAAGAATTCGTCGTTTTTGACCAAGACATTCTTCAAATAAAATCTGAAAGTTTTCACTTTGATAGGTCTCATCGATAGTGTACTCGCATTTTTGTGAATTAATATAAAGCTCACCCTGCTTTATCATCACTTTATCCCCGGGAAGACCCACAACACGTTTCACAAATTGAACCTGTGGTCGATCTAATCTTTTGAAAACAACAATATCCCCATGATTTGGTGAACTTACAAAAAAACCACTTTGCATCCACGGCCACTTTAAGCCGTAGGCTAACTTATTAGATAAAATATAATCACCACTTATTAGTGTGGGTGCCATTGTGATCGTAGGAACTTTGTAAACACCTATAAATAAAATTCTTATTGAAATTGCCAAAATGATGGCAAAAGCAATCCATTTGAAAGTTGATTGAAGCGGTTTTTTTTTAATCGACATACTATTTTATTGTCATCATAAAACGATCTTTACGCAAGCTTGTTGGATTACAAATCACCGGTGCCGACACAAGCATGTCTTCACAACTTAGCCAAATCAACTGAGCTTTGCCAACTAATTCATCAAAGCTGACAAAACCCCAGAAACGCGAATCATGAGAATTGTATCGATTATCACCCATTACAAAGTAAGAATTTTTAGGAACTTCAAAAGTTTTTGATTCCTCTGATTGGTTATCACGAGATTCAAATCTTACAATGTGATAATCTTTTTCAAGTGGTAATTTTTCTAAATAGTATTCAGCATCTAACATTTCACTTAAGTAGGGACTGGCTACTAAATCCTCAGTGCTAATTGAAATTAATTCATTTAGTTCTCCGTTGATCTTAACGGCACTGTTTTTAATTTCAACGACGTCCCCGGGTAAACCCACAACACGTTTAATAAAATAAATATTTTTATTTTCAGGATATTTGAAAACAACAATATCACCCCGTTTAGGCCTGTCCCAATTCAAAAGCCAGCCTTCGCCCCAAAGTGGTTTTAGCCCATAGGAAAATTTTTTTACAATAACGTGATCATGAATAAGAAGCTGGGGAACCATGCTTTCGGATGGAATAACAAAGGGCTCAAACAGAACCCATCGTAAAGCTAAAAAAATAACTAACGGAGAAAAAAATAAAAATAAAGCATTTGGCCATCGGCCCTGTTTGCCAACTTTATTTTTAATAATTAACCTAGTGACTGACATTATGAAAAAATCGCGAAAACCGTATAGTTAAAGGATTACAAATCACAGGTATAAATGGGATCATTTCTTCACAGCTAAGCCATACAAAACTAGCTCGTCCTAAAATATTTTTCTTGGGCATAAATCCCCAAAAACGTGAATCATGAGAATTATACCGGTTGTCACCCATCATAAAAATATGATCTTCAGGAACAATCCATTCTCCGTCCCCAGCAAAGCCCATCACTTGTGTTTTTGGCATCAAAATACTGTGCTCTATTTTATTATTATCAGAAGTCTTAAGAACTTCTGTGAAGTGAACATAATTTGATTTTGAATCACGATATAGACCATCACGACTATTGAAATCTGCATCCCGTAACCAATCGAAATCCCATGTTGATTGCGGAACAATTTTTTCTTGGATTTCACCGTTAATATATAAAGACCCGTTATCGAATTTAATTTTATCACCTGGTAAACCAACAACACGTTTAATAAAAAAAGTGTTCGGATCTACTGGGTATTTAAAAACAACAATTTCACCGCGTTCCGGTTCTCTAAATTTGATAAGCCACTTTTCACTGAACGGAGCCCGAACACCGTAAGTGATTTTATTTACAAAAATATGATCATTAATCAATAGTGAAGGTAACATTGACCCTGATGGAATCACATAAGCTTCAAGCAGAAGCCATCGTATTGTCAGCGCAGCTAAAACGGCTAAAGCTAATGAACCATAACCTTCGGTCCAAAATAATTTGTTTCTGATGTTAAAGCCATTGTATTTACTCATATTAGTCCTCAATTTTAAGGATGGCCAAGAAAGCTTCCTGAGGAACGTCAACAGACCCAATCTGTTTCATTCGTTTTTTACCCTCTTTTTGCTTTTCTAAAAGCTTACGCTTCCTAGATATGTCACCACCATAACACTTAGCCGTCACGTCTTTTCTAATAGCGCCAAGTGTTTCGCGAGCCACAATTTTTGAACCAATCGCTGCTTGAATGTTAACTTGATACTGCTGACGAGGAATTAATTCTTTCATCTTTTCAGCCAGCAAACGCCCACGATGTTGAGCTTTTGATCTATGAATAATTAATGAAAGTGCATCAACCGGTTCAGCGTTAATTAAAATATCCATTTTAACTAGATCGGCTTCCTGAAAATCTAAAAACTCATATTCTAAAGAAGCATAACCTTTAGTGATTGATTTCAATTTGTCGTAAAAATCCATCACCATTTCATTCATGGGAAGTTTGTATTCAATAATCACTTTTTTCTCGGTGATATAATCCATTTTTTGCTGGATACCACGTTTATCTTCACAAAGTTTTAATAACACACCAATATAGTCAGTCGGAGCATGTAAAGTGACTTTGACGTAGGGTTCTTCCATTTTTAGAATCTGAGTTTCATCAGGCATACCTGATGGGTTTTCTAACATCAAAACTGTTCCATCAAGTTTAGTAATTCGGTAAACCACAGTTGGTGCTGTCGTTATTAAGTTTAAATTAAATTCACGTTCAAGACGTTCTTGAACGATTTCCATGTGCAGTAATCCTAAAAACCCACAACGGTAACCAAATCCCAAGGCCATTGATTTTTCAACTTCAAAAGTGAGCGAAGAATCATTCAAACATAACTTATCAAGAGCATCTTTTAAATTTTGATATTCACTAGCTACGACCGGAAATATCCCGGCAAAAACCATGGGTTTTATTTTTTGAAAACCGGGCAAAGGTTCAGTCGCAGGATTTTTTGTTGATGTGATCGTGTCGCCAACTTTAACATCGCGAATATCTTTAATTCCGCAAATGATAAAACCCACTTCGCCGGCCTCTAAAACATCCACTGGAAATGGAAATGGCGTGTATTTGCCCATACGTAAAACTTCATAGTCACGATCTGTGGCCATAAATTTAATTCGGTCACCTTTGGTGACTCGACCATCAGTCACACGCACTAAAATAACTACGCCTTGATAAGCATCAAACCAAGAATCAAAAATAAGTCCTCGCGGAGTTAAATCACGATTAGCTTTTGGTGGTGGTACTTTTTCGATGACAGCCTCAAGGATATCAGCAATGCCGATTTTCTCCTTAGCTGATGCGTGAACAATACCACTGCAATCTAATCCCACTGTGTCTTCAATTTGCTTACGAACACCTTCTGGGTCGGCTGTTGGTAAGTCCACTTTATTTAAAACCGGAATAATTTCTAAATTGTTTTCTAAAGCTAAATACACATTAGCTAACGTTTGTGCTTCCACGCCTTGAGCAGCATCAACAACTAAAATAGCACCCTCGCAAGCAGCAAGAGACCTTGAAACTTCGTAAGAAAAATCCACATGGCCCGGTGTATCGATCAGATTTAACTGGTACGTTTCGCCGTCTTTTATTGATTTGTAAATTAAGCAAACTGTTTGGGCTTTAATCGTGATTCCACGTTCGCGTTCTAGATCCATGTTATCCAAAAACTGTTCTTTTTTCTCACGATCAGATAAAGATCCTGTATGCGATAATAAAGCATCAGCCAAGGTCGATTTACCATGATCAATGTGGGCAATAATAGAGAAGTTCCGTATAAATTTTGGATCCATTATTAATTACTTAACAGCTTCGCGAAGTTGTTCGATTTTATTCACTTTTTCCCAACTGAAAAAACCTTTATCAAGATTTTCTTCACGACCAAAGTGGCCATAAGCCGCTGTCGCAGAATAAATTGGTTTTAATAAATCAAATTCTTTTACTATACGAGCCGGGCGTAAATCCCAGACTTTTTTAACAGCTTCGACAAGTTTTTCGTTGCTGATTTTTCCTGTTCCGTAATCATTAACTGCAATACTAACTGGTTCGGCTACGCCAATTGCGTACGAAATTTGAACAAGACATTTTTCAGCCAATCCAGCAGCCACGATATTTTTAGCGACGTGTCTGGCCGCATAAGCTGCAGAGCGATCAACTTTTGAAGGATCTTTACCAGAAAATGCGCCGCCGCCATGGGCTCCGTGTCCGCCGTAAGTATCCACAATAATTTTACGACCTGTTAAGCCTGCATCACCCATAGGGCCACCAGTTACAAAACGACCTGTCGGATTGATATGAAATTTAGTTTTTTCATCAATCCATTTTGCTGGAATCGATTTTTTAATCAATTCATCCATGATGAATGATTGAATATCTTTGTTTGATACTGAATCAGCATGTTGAGTTGATAAAACAATTGTATCAATTCTTTGCGGAATTCCATTTTCATACTGAATAGACACCTGCGATTTCGCGTCTGGTCTTAACCAGTTTACTTTACTGGCTTTACGCAAAGCTGCTAAGTCCTGAACTAATTTATGTGATAGTGACAATGACAAAGGCATAAACTCAGGAGATTCGTTCGTTGCGTAACCGAACATAAGGCCTTGATCGCCAGCACCTTGATCATCTGAGCCAGTTTCTTTAACTCCCATTGAAATATCAGGGGATTGTTGACCTAATGCCACCATCACAGCGCAAGTTTTGTAATCAAAACCTTTATCCGAATGATCGTAGCCGATGCGCTTTATTGTTTCGCGTGCGATATCAGAAAAGTTTACTTTCGCAGAGGTTGTGATTTCACCAGCAACAACAACAAGTCCGGTTGTTAGTAAAGTTTCACACGCAACACGCGCTTTGGAATCTTGTGCTAAAATCGCATCAAGAATTGAGTCACTAATTTGGTCAGCCATCTTATCTGGGTGGCCTTCAGAAACTGATTCACTGGTAAAAATGTAATTTTTCATAGAAATTTCCTTTGCTTAGAATTCGTTTTACAAACCTAAGCAAAGTACTTTAATTAGACTATTTTGGTCAATGTTAATGAATGGGCGCAAACTGACGGCCTGCGCACATTGTTGGCATATTAGGCGGCGTTCTTACGTCCCCTAGGTTGATATTCAAACTGACTGTTGATTTCTTGAAACCGACCCTCTTTGGAAAGGTCAAACTTCTTATGATCCATGTAAATTTCTTTGACCTTCAAAAACTGTCTTTCCATGCGATCAATCATAAGATCAACTGCGACGTAAATGTCTTTTGCCGTACCTGAGGCTTTAAAAAATTTTTGTTTAGAATTTATCGAAACTTCACAATAAAAGTTATGATGATCCTTCCAGTAATAAACATTACAGCGGCCATCTTTCAGTAAAAATTTGCCAATTTCGTCAAGCTTTTCATTTGTGTAGTTAACCAGGGCTTCAGAGTGGTCCAAGTGCTTGAACGTATAATTCGACTTCATATTTCATCTCCTTTTTCGATGTACTTACCTATCGGTCAAACTGGACCAAAGATGAGGTAGAAACATCGTGTTTTACAAAAAATCATTTTTTCTGACTGTCTCAAGATGAGATAAGTATTTAAGATCAATAATTTGACTCGTGTTGCCAGCCAAGACTAAACTAGTGAAATATGTCGCCAAACGAAACAGGCCTAACGCAGTCGCCAAGGTCTACTTTTTACCAATCATTTTATCAGGCCGATTTAACTGCCGTTGATCAAAAAAAGACCATTAGTCGTCTTGATTTTGTCTATGGTTTCGATATTCCCGCATTAATTATCACATTTCTGAACACAAAATTAGACGGCTACTTAAAATTCACAACACAAAGTGGCGACAACAGTGGTTTATCATTTTTCGAAGGTCAAATTCAGCATATCGATGTTTCTGATGCAGAAACAAAAATAGGAACTTTATTAATTAATAGCCGAATGATCACGAAAGACCTTCTGGATAAGGCCTTAGCAGAAAAAGCGGAATTACCGATGGGGGTTTACTTACTTAAAAAGGGCTACGTCACAGCTGAACAGGTTGGCGAAGTTCTTTTAACTCAGTCTAGAATGCGCTTATCAAAACTAATTTCTGAAACAAAATACAAGTTGTCATTTGAAGAAAATACAATGCAATTTAAAACGTCCGAAGTGAATTTAGATCGATTTAATATATTGATGCATGACTGGATTGCTAGCAAATTCAGTGAAGCATGGCTCTTAGGCCACTACATTGAATACTACAATTCAATCTGTAAAGTAAACTGGGAGAATATTAAATTTTTTGAAGGGCAAAATTATCCATTATTAGTGTCGGTGGGTACAGATTTTTTCGAAAAAATAGAGAATGGAAATTTATCAGAATTAGCAGTCGGTTATGAAAAAAATAAGAACTTTTTTAAAGCCTTACATTTTTTAATATTACTGAATTGGGTTGAACTTGTACCCAGCGAAGAAGAAGACAATGTTGAAGTTAAATTAAAACATCTCTACAAGCTAATTATAAATAAAACAGATGTTGAGCTTCTCAATGAGCTAAGTTTAATAACAAAAGAAGATCCAGAAAATTTAGAAACAATTTTTGAACTCATAAAATCAAACTATCTTGATCGATCAGTTGGTCATGTTGAGATGAAACTTGAAATTGAAAAAAAAATGATGTCACTTTTATTAAATCATAAATCAATTTTAACTAAATTACGTACTAATAACCAAAAAACAACACCGGCAAAGACTGCAGTTGATACACAGCCAATTCTTAGGCTTCTTTTAAATCAAAACTATATTCAAGCTCTGACTTTAGCTAAAAAAAATAAAGATCAAGCATCCACCACAGCTAAATTACAACTTTATATTGCTTGGGGACAAATTGCTTTGTCTTACTTCGAAAGTGTGGCTTTTACCATTGCTCAACTTGAAAATGATTTTATGCGTACATTGCCTGAAGACGTCAATTCAGCAGAATACCATTACGTTTATTCGCTTTTATTTAAAATTAAAAAACAAGACGATCTGGCAGATAAGTCACTAAAAACAGCTATTAAATTAAATTCTGATATTAAAAGCTTTCCGTATCAGAAATCTTTATTCAGTTGGTTTAAAAAATAGAAACTGCCCCCGATAAATGCCCTTGGGGATATGGTTTATAGAGTATTAGTTGACCCCCTTTTATCAACAGAACTTAAATTAATTTATTATTATTAAAATCCTGATACAGCTTCATGTGGTGATACAAATTTTCAACTTTTTTAGTCGTGCACCATGACCTTCTAGTGAGCCTTTTTACATCTGATCTTAACATCGCGCAACGCTGATTTAATGCAAACATCGGATCAAATACTTTCTTGAACTGAGCCGTATATAAGCGTTCCCGCTTTTTCTCTTTCTGATGTCTTGCAATGACTACTTCATGTTGAGATTTTGGAAAGAATTCTTTCACATAACGAGCATAAATTGCGGCCCCATCCGTAATGATTTTATGTGGATCAGTGGCTAGTCTTGATTTAATTTCTACAAACAATTGTCTGATTGCCTGGTTGCGCTCGTTAGCTCTGAATCCATATTTCTTCTGTGATACTTCAGCTAAATGCCCCTTAGCTGGGATTTTACCCACAGTTATACCAAGGATTTGATATTGATCGGACACACAAAGTGGAATTGTGAGAGGTTTTAGTTTTGTGTGCTCAATGGATTCCATTTCATCGATCTGAATTATTTCACAGCTGAGTTTATTTTGAGAATAGTTCTGGTATTTAACTAACCATAAGAACTTTCTCTCAGTCGTGGATTTTGAACATTGAAGTATCCGGGCCGAGCCTCGAAGTGAGTTTCCCTGAACAAGAAGCCTAAAAAGCTGCTGATTGAGCAGTGGTTTTTTTTGATAATATGTTGAAGACCCAGTTTGTGAGGAAAACGATTTATGACAATTTTTACAAAAATAACGACGCTTAAAAGTCCTTAGGACTTTAACGTAGTAGAAGTTCTTTTTAATTGTTTTTATGCTTTTGCAGCGGGGACACATCTTCATGAAAGAAGCTTGTTGCAAACCCTAAAACCTGCCGAAAATCAAATAAAGAGCTTCTGAGCTCATTCAAGTTCCGAATATCAGACGACTAATACTCTATAAACCAAATCCCTAAGGGCATTTATCGGGGGCAGTTTCT
>JANOOI010000063.1:0-1592 GCA_031421235.1 Bdellovibrio sp. | reverse complement strand
GTCCTGTGGGTAAAATAAAGTTTTTTAATTCAGGTAATTGGCTTGTCATTTCATCAATCAATAATTCTAAATATTCAGTTTCGTTGGGTCCTAGCTGTGGAAGTTTTTGAGCTACAGCTTCATCAGCAGTCGCTAAAAGGCTACCAACCACGAACAAATTATTTTGGATTTTTTGGATTGTATCAAATAAACTATGCTGTTTATATTTAATTTCCGATTCTGTTTTTAAAAGACTACTGATAAGCCCTAGGTATGAATTTAACTCATCAACAGTCCCGTAAGCTTCTACACGCGGGTTAAATTTATCGACGCAGGTGCCATCAACAAGTCGCGTAGTTCCATTGTCTCCTGTTTTAGTGTATATTTTCATAATACCAATTATGGAGTACTTTTTATGAATAACGCAATAATTCCTTTTGATGATTCTTTTAACATTCCTTTTATAGTAACAATGCCACATTCTGGCGAAAAAGTTCCAGATCAGTGTGATTGGCTTAAAGCATTGCCAGAAGAAATTTTGATGTGTGATGTAGATCGTTATATTGATGTGCTTTATGAAAAAAATTTAGAATTGCTAGATATTCCTTTCGTAAAAACAGAATGGCATCGATACGCCGTCGATTTAAATCGAATTCCAGAAGACGTAGATGCTGATTCTGTCATCGGATCAAATAATAAATCTGGTTTACATTCACGCGGATACCACTGGGTTACGACAACGCAGGGTGATCAGCTTATGCGGCGCCCCATATCAATCAAACAACATAGCGATTTAACAAACTTAATTTACGAACCTTTCCATAAGGACATTAGAAAGCTTTATGATCAGTTCAAGAAAGACAACGCAGTCATTTATCATTTAGATGCGCATTCAATGCCGTCAGTTGGAACATCGATGCATAAAGACCCAGGCCAAAGACGTGCCGACATTGTCGTCAGTGATTGTTTAGGTAAAAGCTGCGGTACGGCTTACAAGGACCTTGTGATCAAAGCCTACATCAATTCAGGTTTCACAGTCGGTTACAATTGGCCCTACATGGGCGGAAGAGTGACTGAGCAATATGGTCACCCGAATCTTGGCCAACAAGTGCTGCAAGTGGAATTGAACCGAGATCTTTATATGAATGAAGTCAGTAAAAAAATTAAGCCAGACTATGTGGAAGTACAAAAAAAGATTTTCGAAGCTTTAGAAACTATTAAAGTAAACTTGCAAAATATCTAGCTAGCCAATGTCCGGATTGGCGTGTAGATTTTTTATATGAAGTTTTCAAATCCTAGGGCACAAAAATTTTGGCGCTTTTCAACGTCTTTTCAATTAGGAATTCCTGTTCTTGTAGCCATTACTTTATTGATTACCTGGGGCACAATCGTTGAATCACAATATGATGCGTATGCAGCGCAAAGAACAGTTTACCACAGTTGGATGATGTCTTTAACGATGGGTTTATTAATCTATAATTTAGCAGCAGTGATGATTGACCGTTTGCCTTGGAAAAAACGACACATCCCATTTTTATGTGTGCACATCGGAATCATTTCAATGATTTTAGGTGGTTGGGTTACACAAAAATATGGCTTGGATGGGTCAATGT
>JANOOI010000062.1:0-3509 GCA_031421235.1 Bdellovibrio sp. | reverse complement strand
CGATCGGTCATCATTTGCTGATAACCGCCATTGATCATGTAGACGTTTGTATAACCTTTTTTGTGAAGATTTTGGGCTATTTTTTCAGACTTTTGACCGTCATCACATAAAACCAGGATCGCAAAGTCCAAAGGGATTTGCCGAGACGTCAATTCTTGTTCAATGTCGGCTTCTTTAAGGCAAACTTGGTAGGTTTCGATGTGAATTTTTTGAATAGAATTATACCAGCTGGAAACATCTGTGCTGAGGTTTAAAAACATAAATGGAATGCGCCCTTGCACTAAATTATCAAACTGATAAAAACCAATTTTATTGATGTAGCCATGTTCAGTTTTTGTACCTGTGTTGTATTCTGCTGATTTTTTACCGGCATTCGGTAAAGTTTTATAAATCAGGCTGACTATGACTAGCGTCAAAATCATCAACAAACATGATGCTATGAAAGGAATATTAGGTTTTGAAGTGATAAATAAATAACCACCGAATATGGCTCCGACAACACGTCCTAGCGACGACATACTTTGTGTTGCACCAGAAATCAAACCTTGTTCAGTTTCAGGGGCCAACAAAGAAATACTTCCTGTTAGACATGAATTCGAAAGACTGTTTCCGATTCCTAAAATAGTCATCGAGATAGCAACTGTAAAAACGTCTTGAGCCACCGCAATCAGAAAAAAACTAAGACCCATTAGAAATAGTCCTACAGTTAGTAAAATTCTTTCTCCGTAAATAGGTATTAACTTACGAACTAAAAATCCTTGGGAAAATACGATCGTTAATCCGATGTAGGCAAAGCCCCAGCTGACTTTTTCAGTGTCCCATTGGAAAACTGTATTCATGTAAAGGGCCAGCACTGAAGTCATCACAGTCATTGAAATATTTGAAACAGCAAACACCAACATCAATGGACTAATTGTTTTGGATTTAAAATATTTAAATACAGTTGTTAATTTTCGGGCTTCTTTTTCTTCTTCAGTTTTAATGCGACCTGTTTTTAAAGACTCATCAAGTCTGAAGTACGCAAAAAGAAAAGTCAGCGAACACAATACAGCAACTCCGTAAAAGGTGAAGCTAGATAGAAAGCCAGTATCAACAGAAATTGTTTTTGCAAAATAAATTAATATTCCGCCTAACAAAGGCCCAATGACAAACCCTAAGCCAAATGCGGCTCCGATAAGACCCATGCCTTTAGATCTTTCCTGCGGAGTCGTCACATCAGAAACATATGCTGTCGCTGTTGAAATAGAAGCTGCAAAAAAACCTGTTAATATGCGTCCGACAAATAGCATATCCAAAGATTCTGTATTCGCTAAAAATATATAGGCTAATATTTCACCAAGTAAGCAATACATTAATATGGGTCTTCGACCATATTTATCACTCAGCTGTCCCCAAAATGGAGAAAATATAAACTGCATTAAAGAATAACTGGCTGTTAATAATCCCGCTTGAAACGGAGTAGCTCCGTAATGACTACTCAATAGCGGCAAAATGGGAAGGATCATTCCAAAACCGATAAGATAGATTAAAATTGTAAAAAATATGGCCGTCAGCGGTTTTTTCATGTTGAATAAAGTTTTTGATCACTTGATCTCGACTTTTGTCGTCTCCCAACCCCATTTAAACTCAGATACACTAATGTGGCTATGAAAAAAAATAAAAGTCTGATTTTTCTATTTGTGTTAATGAGTTCAATGAATTTGTATGCGGCTAAGCCCTATCAAGTTTTCAAAGAAGGGCAATTTGATTTAGATATTGAGGCACAATATTATAAATCGACAGCCAATTTTGATGCAAACGGAAAAAAAATCGATCTAGCCACAGGCAACTATTTGCAGATTATTAATTTCTCATCAGCTGTGCGTTGGGGATTTTCTGATGATCTGGGTTTTAAGGTTGGGTTTAATGTTGGTAATGCAGAATCATCAAATTTTTTGGCGACTAGAACAAATTCAGTTTTTAATCGTATCGATATCGGTGCTGATTATTTGTTATTAGATTATTCGACGTTTCAAATGTTTGTTGAGCTGCAGTATTCACATTCTCTTGAAAAAATTACTCCGACAACTGATCAAGTTTTAAGTTCAGACGGGGCCAGTGAAATTAAACCAACACTTTATGGCCGTATGGATTTTGATGGCTTTTATCCTTTTGCTTACATCGGCGCTAATGTTCGTGGCGAAGGGCTTTCAACGTTGATGACTTACGGCGGAGGCGGTGAATTTAGATTTGAAAGTTTAGGCCTAGGCGCTGCAGTTAATGGCTTCACATCGGTTAAGGATGATAAGCACACGAACCAAGCTATTATTCGTGATAATGTTTTAACAGCAGTGAATGGTGGCAGTAAAAAATATTTTTCAATTAACCCCAGTTCAGTTGAAGCTGAATTCTTTGTTAATTTTTCGATTGTTGATGAAGCGTTTATAAAGCTTTATACCATTTACGATGTTGCAGGGTCAAACATGTCGCAGGGTTTAGGCGGCGGTGCGCAGATAACTATTTTATTTGATAATTTGTTTGGTGAATCTACAGGATCTAGTTCAGGTCGCGAATCTGGTGGCGGGTCAGGCGATGGGTCAGGTCGTGATTCAGGTAATCGTTTTCGTGATGGCTCCACAAAAGCAAAATCAAGATCTTCTGAATCACCAATAAAATCGAAATCAAATTCGCCAGGTCAATTTCAAGAAGACACTCAAGACGGAGTCAATCAAGATTACTTTAAGCCTGTATCACCTTCGCGAGACAGCTATGTTCAGCCTATCGAAGAAACTACTCCAAGTGTTAGCGAACAAGAACAGCAAGATCAACGGGAGCTTAAAAAACAAATGAACGAACTGGATTACACAATTAAGCTGAAAAAAGTTAAAAAGAAGAAAAAGAAATAAAAGTAGAGAAAGAAATGACAGAAAAAAATAAAAATTAAATCCGGTTTCCGAATTATTTTTTCAGAAAAATATTCCCAAGCTATTTTATAGACTCCCCCGACTGCCTGCTTTTTGCAGCCCCGTATATGTCTGGGGGTATCGGTCACATGCACAAAGTAAAAACTAAACGCACAGAAACACAAAGCCTTAAACACATTCAAACTGAATTTCAATGGGCATCGAATCGCCAACATTTAAGACATGGTGGAGTGCTTAGAAATAGCAGACTTGGTCGAGGCTCTCGCACTTTATCTTGCAAAGAGGCACTTCATGTTGTGTTCAAAATAAATAGAATCGTTTTGAAAACGCAAAGTTTTAGGACTCATCAAAATTTCAAACTCAGTCGTGATATCATTCAAAAATACGCAGATCGATTTTCTGTAAAAATTGAACAAATTTCGATTCAAGGTGATCATATCCACTGTTTAGTACGAACTACGCGGCGTAGTTTTTTTCACCATTTCTTCCGCGTAGCCTCTGGTCAGATTGCCCAACAATTCGAAAAAACGGATAAGCTACGATTTGTTGTTGACGAGCGATTTAACAATACATCGCTCAGTAAAACAAAAAACGTGACCGATACCC